>JAUIIF010000036.1 GCA_030431945.1 Bacteroidia bacterium
ATCGAGCAGCTGCGCGACGAACGCCGGCGGGAAGTGTTTGATGGCATCCATGCGCAGGCCGCCGAAACCGACGTTGTTCAGCAGCCAGTACGTCCAGTCGTTGTAAACCGTGGCGGTACTTGGCTCCGCCTGCACCACATCGTAGAAGAACCAGGGATAGTCAAAGTCGCCCGCCATAAACGTAGTGGCTGCATTGGCGGAGTTGGGGCGGAAATTCTCGAAGTTCATGCCGCCCTGCCCGCTGGGCAGGCTGGTAAAATCGGTAAAAGTCTGGTACTTCAGGTCGGCCAGGGGAATCTCGAACCCGGGGGCACCGTCCGCCGGCACGTAGTAGATACCGTAAATGCGATGATCGGAGTAGCCGCCACTAACGTTGGTCAGCGAAATGAGCAGGTCGTCACCGCCCGCCGCGAAGTCTGCGGCCGAAATGGTCAGCTTAAATTCATCCGTGTAGCAACCGCTGAAATCGAAGAGGTTTCCGATGACGTCCTGATCGAGCAGGATCTCATCGAACGGCTGGCCGCAGTCTCCGCCGCCGTTGGGTTCACTTTCATTGATGGCGCCGGCAAAAGGCGCGTTGGTACTGGCGATCGTAGCGTAAAGCTTGTATTCGTTAGCGCCGTAGCTCTGGGTTTTGGAGCTTAATTTAAGGTAGTAATCACCGGCACCGTAGGCGCCGCCGAGTGGCAGGCGGTTGCGAAACCGATCGGAGGGATAGGGTTGTTTGCCGTTGCCGTTAAAGTGCGTTTCGATGTAGGCTTTCACGGCAGGATTGTCTTCCGCCTGCCCGCCGTCACGATGGTTATAGACGACGTCTGCCACCGGCGTTATGCCGTTACCGTTCAGGCTGGCGATCAGGGCATCGACTTCGGCCCGGGTGCCGAAGCCGGTCCGGTCCTGACCGGGCATCCCGTCGATATCGTCCCCAAGATCGTAGAGGTCCTGCGGGTCATATCCGTTAGAGCAGGCCCCGAAGCTGGCCCGGCTCGCGGGGGGCAGCCAGGCGTAGGTGAACCCGGCATCCGCCAGGGAACTGACTTCACCGGTCAGGCGGGCCGCCCAGTTGGGGCCTGAGTATCCGTTACAGTTGTCTTTATCGTAGTCCCAGTACCAGCCTTGCAACATAAAATCCTGGGCGGAAAGGGAAAGGCCGCCCATAAGCAGCAGCGCGAGATAGATTGTTTTTTGCATTCGTCTTTTCGAGTAAATAATTCAGGATGAAAGGTACGGCGCGGACGCAGGATGCGGGGAAGGAACGAAGGCGCAATCTGGTAAAAATAAAATGCCCGGCATTTTGTGGGTGTGTATGTGGACCGAAATGCACAGCCAGTCCTGATATCGGGCCGGTGCTGAGGGCTGGAGGTCCGCCTTTCGTTAGCGGGCCGGGCCTGGCTCCTCTTAATTAGTTGTGCTAATTGTTGTAGGCCCCGTTTTTTGCCGTCGGCTCATGTCCCCTTACCCTGCACCTGCGTCCGCGCCCTCAGTTGTTTCCGCCCCGCCTGCCTTGCTGCAACCGGAGCGGACGATTTTCTACCAATTCGCCCGCTTAGTGGGAGGTCCCTTAGCAAAGCCCTGATTGCAGGACGGCCCGTGCATCTCACCGGGCACACGTTACGCGCCGCTGACCAGGCAAATCCGGTTCTGCTACTTATCTTGCGGGCACGATCCTACTTCAATTTAATCGAAAAGTAACATGCAAAAATTCTACCTGCTTCTTACCCTCCTCTTGCTGTCAACCCTACCGGCTACTGCCCAAAACGGGATCATCGGCCAGGGCTTTGCCAATGGTTTTTCCAATCCGGACGACATTGGCTACTTCAATGATTCCTTTGGCGGCAGCCGCATCCGGATCACCAACAGTACCGGCACGGGAGAGCAGTACTTCCGGCTCGTACGGGCCTGGAGCGGAGACAATACGGAATTTGCGCCGCTGGCCACCTGCCCCGATAATGACCAGGACGTTTCCGGGCTGGCCGGTTCGGTGATCAACGGCGTCACCAGTTTCGGCTTTTGCGGCAAGGCCTTTTACATCGACGTACCGAACACTACGGACAACTACGTCTTCAAAACCCCGGCGGCGACGGGGACCACGGAGTTTATCTACTTCCGCCTGGAAGGGCCGGTAGCGGACATCTTTTCTACCAGCCAAAACCCGGCAAATAACGCCGATGGAGAAGTTCCTTCAGGAACCGAGGTGCTGGTTGCTTCCTTCACCACGCTTGAATTACCCGCTGGCCAGGCGGCCTACCTGAGATATTCCACGGACGGCTTTGTGAGCTCTACGGTCGTTCCCATGACGGCGATTTGCCCCGGCGGCCCCTGTGTGGTAAGCGCCACCATCCCCGGCCAGCCGGACAACACCACCGTTTCCTACTACGTCTTCACTTCCGGCAGTACGGTAGCGCCGGCGGCCGATGGGTCCGACGCCGATTACCGGACCATTAACGGCGACACGAACGGAGGCGCCAACTACACTTACACGACCAACGTAAGCCTGCCCGTCACGTATTCTTCCTTTACCGGCAAGCGGCAAAAGGCCGCCATTGTTGATTTGCACTGGACCACCGCTACCGAAGATCAGGCCAGTCATTTCACGGTGGAATGCAGCCTTGACCACGGCCGCAGCTGGAGGGAACGCGCCGACGTGGCTGCCCGGAACCTTCCTACCGGCGCTGCTTATTCCTTTACCGATGTCGGCGCTCCGGTGGTCGACCTGAGTTACCGGCTGCGGCAAACGGACCTGGACGGCAGTACGCACTATTCCTCCATCATTCCCGTCCCCGCGCTGGAGGAGGAGATAAGAACCTGGCCACAGCCTGCCGCAGGCGGGCAGGTGAATATTAGCCTGCCGGACAGTTACCTGGGCGGGCAGGCCCAACTGTTGAATGCGGTTGGCCGCCAGGTTCGCAGCCAGTCGCTTGCAGCCCCGCAGGAGCAGATCGACGTTGCGGGCCTCCCCGCTGGCATGTACCTGCTGCGGGTGGTGGGGGCGGACGGCAGAAAGTCCGTCAAACGGGTAATCATCAGGTAGGCTTTGGGGCCAATAACCTGACACCCCGCTAACCCGCCATCCCTTATCTTCGCCCTCCAGATAAAACCAACCAAATGACTACCCAACAATACATCGACGCTAACCGGGAACGCTACCTGGAAGAACTTTTTAAACTGCTGCGTATCCCCAGTGTCAGTACGGATAAAAAGCACGACGATGATACGCACGCCTGTGCCGTATTACTGCAAACCTTTATGGTAAAGGCCGGCCTTGAAAACGTCAGTCTCTACCCCACCGCTGGTCATCCGATTGTTTACGCCGACAAGATTATTGATCCGGCCCTGCCTACGGTATTGATCTACGGTCACTATGACGTCCAACCCGCTGCACCGCTGAACGAGTGGAAAAGTGCGCCCTTCGAGCCGGAAATCCGGAAAACGGAGCGGCACCCCGACGGCGCTATTTTTGCCCGGGGCAGTACCGATGACAAAGGACAGATGTTCATCCACGTAAAAGCGGTGGAGGCCATGATCCAGACGGACAACCTGCCCTGTAACGTCAAGTTTATGATTGAGGGCGAAGAGGAAGTGGGCAGTCCTAACCTGGTCCCCTTTATCGAGACGTACAAAGACATGCTCGCTGCGGACGTTATCCTGGTTTCCGATACCAGCTTACTGGGCAAAGAGGTCCCGAGCATCACGGTTGGCCTGCGGGGCCTGACTTACCTGGACGTAAAGGTGACCAGCGCCCGGGCAGACATGCACTCCGGCCTCTTCGGTGGGGCCGTTGCCAACCCGATTAATACGTTGTGTGAGATGATTGCCTCGTTGAAAGATGAGCGTAAGCACATTACCATTCCCGGCTTCTACGACGATGTACACTTCCCCTCCGAAGCCGAGCGCGACATGATGCGCAATGCCCCCTTTGATGCGGAAGAGTACATGGACAGTCCGGGTGTCTTCGGCCTGGAGGGCGAAGAGGGCTTCCATACGTACGAGCGGACGGGCATTTTGCCAACCCTTGACTGCAACGGCATCTGGGGTGGTTTTATGGAAGAAGGGTCCAAAACAATTATTCCGGCAGTCGCCAATGCCAAGATCAGTATGCGGCTGGTGAGTAAGCAGAATTACCACAAAATTACGGAGCTGTTTACGGATCATTTTAAATCGATTGCCCCGGACAGCGTCAAAGTGGAAGTTCACCCGCACCACGGTGGCAACCCGTACGTAACGCCTACGGACACCCCTGAATACAAAGCCGCCTCTGCGGCGATGGAAGAAGCCTTCGGCAAAGTCCCCGTGCCGATGTACGAAGGCGGTTCGATCCCCATTATTGCCAACTTTAAGGAAACGCTCGGCGTGGAATCCATTCTCATGGGCTTTGGCTTTGACACCGATGGCCTGCACAGCCCGAATGAACACTTTGGGGTCTGGAACTTCTACAAGGGCATCGATACCGTCCCGCAATTCTTTGCCAAGTACGCTGCGATGAAGGCTGATACCGTCTGATACAACTTACGTACTTGCTTCATTGGTGGCGAACCGGTAGTGGTAGAGACACTACGCTGCCGGTTCGTCAGCCACTTTTACCCGTCCGAATTATTTTACCATTATCACTCGTCGCCAGCAACAAGCCAAGGTATTAAGGTCGACCCGCAAGCTTCACCGCCTGTCGGGCATCAGCCTTTTTGTGTTTTTCTTCATTATGGCAGTTACCGGTATCCTGCTTGGGTGGAAAAAAAACAGCGGGGAGCTGATCATGCCCGACACCTACCAGGGCGTAGCGGCGGAAATGGCGGACTGGCTCCCTCTGGACACTTTAAGCCGGTTGGCAGAACGGGCCATCTTACCACCAACCGGCCAGCGCCCGGAATTGGATCGGGTCGACGTGCGCCCGGGCAAGAACAGTGCCAAATTTTTGTTTAAAGCACGGCAGGGAGAAGTTCAGCTGGACTTGAGTACCGGGCAGGTACTCTCCGTTGGCCGCCGGCACAGTGACTGGATCGAACAAGTACACGATGGCTCCATCATTGATGACTGGCTCGGCATCCCCCACGGTATTTTCAAAGTCTTTTACAACTCCCTGATGGGCATAGCTCTCATCATTTTCACCGTAACCGGCTTCTGGCTGTGGTACGGGCCGAAGCGGATGAAAGGGTAAGTTGGTCTGGCCGCAACTCAAGCTATCAGCAGAGTAAGGTGCAATACCACCAGATCACTCCCGCCGGACGCCCCCTAAATCAATGAATCGTTTCTGGATCAGCTCATCCACCGTCGGTTTCCGGACGTCGAGAACGGCTCCGGAAAAAAACAGGGTTTTGCCGGCTAGAGCGTGGTTGGCGTCCAGGGTAACTTCCTGGTCATCCCAGCGGAGAATTTTGGCATTGACGGCTTTGCCGTCACCGTCGGTCAGGGTAACGAATTGCCCCTCTACCAACAGGGCGGGGTCGATTTGTTCCCGTTCGTTCTGAAACAACTGGAGTGGCATCTTGAGGATATGCGCTTTACTGGGAACACCGTAGGCGTCTTCCGGGTCCAGTTTGAAGGCAAAGCCCATGCCGGACTTGAGCCCGAAGATGCGTCGTTCCCAGGCGGGCAGCATTTTACCGACGCCAAACATAAATTTGAACGGGTAATTGACGTCCATTCTTTCCAGTAAAGGCCCACTGGGGTCGCCGTCACGAACTTCGTAGGTCAGGGTAACAATGGCGTGGTCGTCAATGGTCATAGTTTTATATTTTCTCCGGTACCGGTATTTCCAGCTAGTAGCGCCGCTCGATCATCGGCGCGTCAGCTCCCGGGCCGCTGTTATCCCGGCGGATTTCATCCAACCGGTCGCGGCATTTCTCACAGCTTCCCAGGTGCTCGCTGAAACGACGTTGTGCCTTGCGGTCTTCGGCCTTAGTTCTTCCGGCCCAATAATCGAGCAGCTCTTCGTCAGTCAGGTGGCGGAATGCCCCCAGCACTTCCCTTCCGATGTAATAGATGATGGCCAGTGTGGCGATCAGAACGATCATCTTACCCATGGGGCGAAGATAGGAAAGTTTGCGGATCCGGGGTGGGGGTTGCGGGTTGCGGGTTGCGGAGTGTTGCGGGGGGCGGCCTCTCCGTTCAGGGGGGTAATGCTCTGCTCCTACAACTTACCCCGCACCTGCGATCGCGCCCAACTGGCAACTCACCAACCCGCCCAACCCGCAACTCG
The DNA here is from genome assembly GCA_030431945.1 of Bacteroidia bacterium. Lineage (GTDB taxonomy): Bacteria > Bacteroidota > Bacteroidia > Chitinophagales > Saprospiraceae > Neolewinella. Next base: position 6,194 of record JAUIIF010000036.1, read on the forward strand.
TACCCCACAACCCGCTGTTCGTCGATTGGCTTCCTTTAGATTTCCACCGGCTTATGTACCTTGCAGCATGTCCACGATCAGCAGCGACACCATCCGGGAGGATTCCGGAAAATTTCTGGAAAGCCTGGGCCAGACCCTGACCCGCCGCCCCTTCTACCATGCAGGCGGCTGGCTCGCCTTTTTATTGTTACTCGTCACGATGGATATTCGCCTGGGGCAGTATCCTTTCGTCATCTCGCTGAGCAGCCAGGTGATCAACATCATCTTTTTTGCCATTGTCGTTTACATCAACCTGCTTTACCTGTTCCCCGCTTACCTGAAAAAAGGACAGTACTGGACGTACCTCTTTCTGCTGATCGGCAGTGCCCTGCTCTTCACCCCGCTGAAGTTAGTCCTGAAATACCTCCTCTTTGCCAAAACGGGAGGCATGCGCCAGGACATTCTGGACAACCTCTACACTTATTTCCTGAGCATGTTTCTTGTAGCAGGCATCAGTACCGTCGGAAAGATCATGGTCGACTGGATCGTCCAGAACCGTAAAAAGGAAAGGGTCGAAAACGAAAGTATGCAGTCTGAGCTGCGTTTTCTGAAGAGCCAGATTAACCCCCATTTTCTCTTTAACACCCTGAACAGCCTCTACGCGCTGACGCTGAAGAAGGACGACAAGGCCCCCGATATTGTCATCAAGCTCTCCGAGATGATGCGGTACATGCTGTACGAATGCAACGAGCCCCGGGTACCGCTGCGTAAGGAAATTAATTACCTGAAGAATTACCTCGATCTGGAACGGTTGCGGCAGCGGAAAGGCATTGACATTCAGCTCAAGGTAAATGGCCTGGTTGCCGACCAGATGATTGCCCCTTTGATGTTGATTCCTTTTCTGGAAAACAGTTTCAAGCACGGGGTCAACGCCAACATCAAGGACGGTTTCGTGATTGCCACCCTGAACGTTAAGCCACGCGCCGTTCACTTTATCCTCGAAAACAGTAAGGGCTCCATCATGCCCAGCCAGGTACACGCCGGCCGCCCCAGCGGAGGCATCGGACTGGTCAATGTGCGACGGCGTTTGGAGTTATTGTATAAGGACAAGTATGATCTTAACATCCGGGAATCTCCCGGAACTTATGCCGTCCATCTCGATCTTGAATTGTAACGTTCACTCACCGAGAATTCTCCTTGGTTGGTCGACGAAAATTGCCAAGACCCCGCTAATACCCTTAATATCGCCTTATGATTAACGCCATTATAGTAGACGATGAGCCCCTGGCTCAGGACATTCTCGAAACGTACCTCCAGAAAATTCCCCAGATCGAACTGATCGCCAAGTGCGACAATGCCTTCGAGGCAAATGACGTACTGAACGCGCATGATGTAGACCTGATGTTCCTGGACATCAATATGCCACAGCTGACCGGCACGGACTTTCTCAAAGGCCTGGTTGATCCGCCCGTGACCATCTTCACCACTGCCTACCCGAACTACGCGCTCGAAGGCTTTGAGCTGAACGCCCTGGATTACCTCGTTAAGCCGATCAGTACCGACCGCTTCCTCACGGCCTGCAATCGCGCCATCGAACAGGCGGAACTGAAGCAGAAAGCAAAAGCCGGCCGGGTGGTAGAAGAAGAAGGCGGCGCTGACTTCTTTTTCGTGAAGGCGGACAAGAAGCTGGTCCGGGTCAACCTGGCCGATATCGTGTACATCGAAGGCCTGAAGGACTACGTGATCATCCGGATGCCTAACGACCGGGTCATTACGCTCCAGACCATGAAGTCGCTGGACGAACGGCTCCCCACCGCTGATTTCCAGCGCATCCACCGCAGCTACATCGTGAACGTCAACCGCATTGAAGCCCTGCACGGCAACATGATTGAAGTGAAGGAGAAGGGCAAAACAACCAGTCTGCCCGTCGGCAAAAGCTACCGCGAGGTACTTGCGGACCGGATTGAGGGTTTTAAGCTGTAGCCGGCTAACTCCTGCAGGTACCTGCTTTCGGCACTAAAGCGCAGGACCAACGCCTTAAAATTAGCCCCGGGCTGAAGCCTACTGCTTTGCCCGGGGCTTTTACGTGCCTTTTATATACCTAAGCCGGAGTGGGTTGGGTTTAGTGAGTACTACTCCACCACAATCCGCTTGCCCCCCGTGTTCGCCCCGAACTCCGGCGCGTACATACACTGTACCCGGCCAAGGCCGTTGCTGAAGCTACCGGAGTAGGTAGCGAAGAGGTCATATTCCAGGGTATAAGTACCTCTGGGCAGGTGATCGATAAAGAAATTCGTAGCCAGATCGCCGGGGGCGTAGTAGTAGCCCAGGCCATTGCTGTACTGGTAGCCGGAGGTTTGCGTAATCGGCTCGAAGGTAGCTGCCCGCCGATCTTTCAGGTGAACGTAGTCCAGCTCCCGGTCACTGCGCAGGATCAGGCGCACCGTCACCCGGTCACCGGGGGCCAGGGGCTTATCCGCCGTGATCGGTTCCAGGCGCATGCCGTCTTCCGTCGGGATGCGACGGAACAGTTCGCGTTCCAGCGTCAGTGGTCCGTCGTTGGCCGCTTCCACTTTTTCGGCCAGTTCGGTGTACTGCCAGTAGACGCCGCCCCACACGAGGCGGTTATCTCTATTTTTCACTTTCACGGAGGCCATGCGGTCGGTGATCTCGGCAGCGGGGACGCTGACGGAGAAGGCTCCCGTAGCGGCTTCCGGCGTTGATTGGGCGGCGCGGACGCGGGAAGCAAGAGAGGTTGTTCCAGCAGACTTTGTCCACTCCGCCTCCAGCGGCTTACCGGGCTCATCCGTCCAGTCAGTACCTGTATTCAGCAAGGCGAATACGGCCGCTGCGGTGGATTTGGTGGTCGCCCAGCGGTTGGTCCGCTTGTTCGTCAGCAGCCAGAGGCGCATCTCGTCCAGTTCTTCCGTCGTTCCGCCCGCTACCTGAAAAGCCTCCAGGATACGGCAGTGGGTCTCTATTGGCAGGTTCTGCCAGCGATAGCCCTGATCGTATTTCCAGTACATGCCAAACTCATCCTTCCGCAGGGCCTTTTCGCGCAACGATTCAATGATTTTGGTAGTCACCTCACTCTGGGGGCGTGCGGCCTGCTGCGGCGTGGCCTGACTGATCGCCAGCAGCGCCTGCTCGTACAGACCGTAGCTCAGCCAGCTGGCTACCGCCCGCTCGGTGAAAAAGGACAGGGCTTCCCGTACCTCCTTATTCTCGTCCAGCACGACCCGCGACTGCGAGCGCGCGTAGAGGTAGTGGACAAAGTAGCTGGAAGGCTGGTACGCTTTCTCCCAGTCTTTTTTATCCTTATTATCCTGTTGCAGGCGGGCGTAGTCACGCGCCAGCTCCTGGTCCAGCCAGGCTATGGCCTTGGTCGACACGTCAAGCACTACATCTTCCTGCTCCGGGGAGACCGCTCCGAGTTGTTGCAGGCGGGCGAAGGTTTCCACCACGTACTGCGTCATGTAGCGATTTTCGCGGCCGCCGGGGAACCAGCTGAAGTAGCCGCTGCCGTCTTGCCGGTTGGCTAATTTCGCCAGGGCTTCGTCTTGCTCTTCCGCCAGGCGCTTCAGGTCGAAGAGCTCCCCGATCCGGGCCCGCTGAGCGGCCTCACTCTGGGCCTCGCGCAGCCAGGGCGTTTCCGTCAGCAGGGCATTCTTCAGTTCCTGGTTGCGCTCCAGTTCGGATTTCAGGGCGTTGGAATCCCGCTGCCATTCCCGGAATACCTGCTCCAGGATGGGTTTGCTGCTGACGGTAACGTAGGCCAGCTGATTCGCAAAGTAGCGGTTGGCCAGTTGTTCCGTACAGTCATAAGGATACTCCATCAGGTAGGGCAACGACTTCAGGGCCAGCCAGGCGGGGTTGGTCGTTGCCTGAAAGGTGTATCCCACGTGGCGGAGGGAGGTACTGTTGTTGTCCGCCAGCACCGGCAGGGTAACGGTTTTCTTCTCCTTGCGCTTAAGGTAGAAGGGCTGGCTGACGGTGATCAGGGTCCGGTCCGTCAGGACGGGAATAACATTCTCTTCCCCGTCGGAAAAATTGCCGGACCGGGCAATCACGCGATAGCCGATCGGTCCGCTGGCAGACTGCCCTTCCGGAATGGTAAGCGGGAAGCTGACGGCTTCACCGGACTGGGCGGCGATTGTTTGCTCCTGCACCCAATCTTCGGCACCTGCGTTCGCGCCCGCTGCGAGGGCTGCAAGTACTGCCGGGGCAAAGGCTTCGCCCGTTTGCGGGTCAAACAACTCCAGTGAAATACGCACCTTCATTTCCTCCTCGGTCAGGTTATTGACGCGGGCGGTCAGGCCCATGGCATCGCCCTCGCGGACGAAACGGGGTACATTCGGCAGCACCATCAATTCTTTCTGCGTGACAATGGTCCGTTCGGACACGGCCGTAGCCAGGGCTTTATCGTGGGCAAAAAGCCGGAACTTCCAGGAGGTCAGGGCCTCCGGGCTGTCAAAACTAATGACCAGATTGCCATCGGCATCGCTCGTCAGGTCCGGCATCCAGAAAGCGGTCTCCTGCAGGTTCTTACGAATTTGCACGGGGGCTTCGTCAGTTGGTTTATCGTCTGGTGCAGGAGCGCCGGGCGGCGGCGGCGGTGGGGGCGGCGCGGCCCCGCCGGAATCGGCGACAATGGCCATTTCCTCCATTTCCGGCATCGGTGCACTGGGTGGAGCGGAAGATTTCTGCATCATGCGGGGCGATTCGGCACTGTAGGCGACGGGGACGCCGCGGCCAAAGTCTCTCCGCATCCCGTAGGCGGAAAATGGTGACAGGTCTAAGGTTGGCAGGGTGGCTTCCTTCGGCAAATCCGGCCAGCGGAACTTCGTCTGTCCGTTGGCGCCGTTGGCGCCGTCATTCAGCAGGGAAACGAACTGGCCACCACCGTAGAAATCGGGGTACGGTGAAAACGCCCAGCTGGTGGCCGGGCTAATCTGATCCAGGCTGGCATCGTACATCGAGGCGAGGGCGGCGGCGGCGGTCGGGGTCCCGTCCGCATTCCGTACCGTCAGTGTCCAACGCTCCGGGACGCCGGGGCGCAGCTTATCCCGGAACGTCGCGTACTCGATCTTGAGTTTTTTATTTTCCCAGTCCAGATTAAAGCGTTCCCGGAAGGAGTGCTGCTCGTTAAAGCGCAGAAATCCTACGTGCAGGTCAAGGCCTCCACGGTCTGCTTCGGTGGGCAAATAGGTAAACGTGTACTGATTATTTGCCGCAGCATCGACTAACCGGACACCTTTGCGGCTGGCCCAGCGACCGTTTACGTTGGGTAAGCCAACGGCAGAAATCAGGGTTACCGCCAGCTCCTCACCTACTTGGGCCGCACGGTCATTGCGTACCAGGTGGTAGGGCATCCCCGGGGGGAGCAGGGCTTTGGCGGCATTCAGGAGGGCAAAGGTAGCCGGTTCCCCGTCCGTACCGTCGGGGTAGGTCCAGTCAATCCGGTAGTGCCCTACGGGCCAGTTACCGATCGGCAGCGCCAGTTTGGCCTCGCCGTTTTTCACTTCCAGGCGGTTGGAGTACACGGGGGTAGCGGCGGGCCATTTCTCCAGGGCCGGGGTTTCCTCTCCGGCGAGCTCCGGGAAGCGTTGGTCGTATTCTTCCGGCTCCAGCAGGGGTCGGTCCGGAAAGCCCCATTTGCGGTTAGCGAGAGCAGCCCCCGGTTTTTCAACGGGGACGATGCTCAGGTAAACCGTCAGGTTCTCATCGGAGCCGGCAGCCAGAATGGTCAGGGTGTCGGTCACGTCCAGCACCTCCTCCGCCGGGCGGAGGGCAATAACTGGCTTTTCAGCGCGCAGGGGGATGCTCGTAGTGGCATCGTGGGTTTCCCCGGTATCGTCGGCCACGTCAGTTTCCACCACAAAGCGGAAGCGCTTGCGCCCCTTGGCACGTTGGGCGCTGGGGGTAAAGCTGAACGTGAACGCTCCCTGCCCGTCGGTTTCCGTAATGCCGTCCGCCACCAATTCACGGTCATTATTGCCGCCGCCCCGCCACCACCAGTAGCTGATTTCTTCCAGGAAAACGCGGTAATTCACCTTGGCACCATCCAGGCCCGGTCCGGCGTAAAGCTTAGCCGTTCCTTTTACCTCGGTCACTTCATCCGCCACGGCAAGCTCGGGGCCTTCCAGTTCGACCTTGAACCGCGGGCGTTTGTATTCTTCCATCCGGAACTGGATATTTCCACCTTCCGTTTGTACCTGAAAAAAGCCGGTGAGGCCGCCGGTGGGCAATTTGAATTCGGCGTTGAAGCGGCTGTAGTCGTCACTCGTTACTTCAACGACGGCCACTTCCTGGTAGTTAGGATCAAGGAGGGTCAGCGTTCGCTTTTCCCCCGTCAGCATTTCCGGCATATCGTCCCGGTTCTTCTCCCACGTCAGTCCGTATACTTTAACGGTTTGCCCCGGGCGGTAAATGGAGCGGTCGGTAAACAAGGGCGTAAGGGGATATTTGCGCTGTCGCTCACTTTTGTACGTCCGGAAATATCCGGGGTCCGTAACGAAAGTATCTTCATTGGCACGATCCCGCAGGATCATCCGTAGTTGTGACCGATCAATGTTGGGGTTCTCTATCCGCCCGTCCGGCCCCGTTGTTACGGTTTTGAAGGTGCGAAATTCATCCCTGCGATTGTCGGCGCGCTGCAGTTCTACCTGTACCCCCGCCCGGGCGGCGCCGGTTGTGCGGTCTACTACCTCAAAAAAGTATTCGTCCTGGTCGGTGTACCGGAGTACTGCCAGGTCGCTGACCTGAAAGTCCGTCACACTCACCAGTCCTTTATCCTGATCAAAGTTTTGGTTGTCGCTTGTTACCAGGTAGTAGCGGCCGGTGGGTAAGGACTTGTACCAGGTCTCGGTCCGGTGTATTTCGTAGTCATCATTTTCCGGAAGCGCAAAGCTGGTGTTGCCCAGGGGCTTTTTGGCCAGCAATTGTTGCAGGGCTTCCTCCCGCAGGTTCCACCGCGAGAAGTCAGCGGAAGGGCTTTCCAGAGGCGCAGGGTAGATACGGTGGTAGACGCGCTCGGTATTCTGAAACGTTACGTTGATCAGCAGGTTATCCGTTTTGCCGTAAACGGTTTGTACGTCCACGTTCAGGGTACTCGCCAAAATTCTGCGGCGCAGCCGCTCCTGCATATTGGCCACCTTAGGCGTTTGGTCCTTTACCTCATTCAGGATACTAAGGGCGGTTGCCTTAGGCTTTTCGCCCATCACTTCACTACTGCCGTTGGTGTACACTTCGGCTTGCATTACGAGCAGGGCACCGCCACCGGGCACCCCGGCGTAGGTGTCGTACATCCGGCGCAGGGCGGTGGCGTAGGTACTGTCAGCAACGCCCAATTGGCGGATGTATTCCATCCGCATAAGGTCTGCATCCAGCAGGGCCGGCGTAGCCGGGCCCAGGTGAAAATTGGTCAGTTGCTGTAGCATCCGCAACTTCCGGTAGGTTCCGCTTTCCGGGTCCATCGTCAGGGGAACCTGCACGAAGGCGGCGGCGCTGCCGAGAAACTGTTCCGGCTGGCTTACCTCAGGGTCATTCACGGTCAGTAAGGGGCTGCCCAGCAGACTGAAGCATTGCCGGACCAGCAAATCATAAAGCGTTGGGCGCACGTTGAAAACCTCCGAATCTCCGGCAATGATGGCAGGAATTGCCGCCAGCTCAGTTCGGTTGGCTTCTGCGAGTTCAAGGGACTGGTACAGATGCGCGTCCGCAGCGTCTTTCAGTTGCTGCAGGTTCCAGTCGGCGAGTGGCCGGTCCGGGTCCGTCGCAGCATCCTCCGTCACGGCGGTGGCGTTGCGCAATCGCCAACTATTTTGCTGGGCGTACTGAAAGTAAATGCTCCCCAGCATGTAGTGCAGCAGGGGGGCGACCACCCGTTGGTCGGGGTCCGCAGCCAGTTCCTGGCGCAGTAACCTGATCATTGCTTCCTGGCCATCTTCTTCCAGCTGGCCTATAAAGGCTACGCGGTAGGCCATTGCTTTGATGACGTGATCCCGGTCCCTGGCCCGCGCGGCTGTTTTATACAGTGCTTCCGCAGCCTCCAGTGCAGTGCGGGGCTTCCCTGCCTGCATGGCAGTATCAATTTTAGCGTATTCAGCCTGGTATTTTTGGCTCATCAGTCCGGTGGTAAAAGCCAGCAGCAGGGCCAGCAGCAAGTGTCGCATAATTTGAAATTATCGTCCGTAAGTTAACAACGGTGATTCGGATGGAATGTGTTGTTGTTTGCAGAATAGATGTAATAAGTACCGGGGATGCATACCTATTTCTGTTAAGGAAGCATTAATGACGGATTTTCAGCCTTCTTTTCTGATGAATTAATGCGGGCGGCGGCGCGCAGGTGCAAAGGAGGGTAAGGGGAAAGAGGACTGAAATACGACGGGTACCACCACTGCGATCCGGGCAGCAGCTGGAGTGGCCCGTAGCCACGCAGCTTAGGGGAGGATAAAAGTCGGGCTCTCACCAGTGCCGCCACCTGATCAATGCCATACCTGGAGGGTTTCCTTAAGGCCGCCGGCCAATGAATTTCACCTTTTGCCGATTGCCCGGCCACCTCCACTTCCGTAAAATTCCTTTTTACCCGCCGCCCGTACCTTACCTTCACCTTGCTTTTTTAGTATGCTCCCCTTCATGGAAAAACAAAAATTCGGAACTGCTCCCGTATTCTTTACCGCGATCAGCACCATTCTCGGGGCCATCATGTTCCTCCGCTTTGGCTTTGCCGTTGGCATGGTCGGGCTGGCCGGTACGATGGCCATAATTTTAATTGGTCATGCGGTCACTATTCCTACCGCAATGGCCATTGCTGAAATCGCCACCAACCAGAAAGTGGAAGGAGGTGGAGAGTACTACATTATCTCCCGGAGTTTCGGCCTGGTCATTGGTTCCACTATCGGCATCGCACTTTATCTGTCTCAGGCGATTTCCGTTGCGTTCTACATCATGGCCTTTACGGAAGCCTTCAAGCCGCTGTTGGAGTGGTTCTCCAGCACCTACACCCTTTTACCCTGG
>JAUIIF010000037.1 GCA_030431945.1 Bacteroidia bacterium
CCCTGATGCGACGCTATCTCGAACTCCTGGGGCAAATCGATTTTCACCAGGGCAAGGGGACCTTCGAACCAGCAATGCTGGAGCACCTGGCACGAGCGGTTACCCATGACTTGTCCGACTTTCTGCGCCATTACCCGGCCCTGCAGCAGCAGGTCGCAGAATGGGAGCGCCGCCGGCAGCACCCCGGTCCATTTACCCACCAGCTGATTAAAGAACTCCCGATTAAATGAGCGTACTTTTTCTAAATTCTCACCGTGGAAAATCGGGCTTGCTCAACGGCCAGCGGCTGCCCGATGGTTACGTGTTGGCCTGCAAGTTTTTTGACTGCGGGATCATTGACCGCACTAAAACCCTGGATCAGGGGTTTGCCTACTCCGTCCTCGATCCTATTCCCGAGTCCTCATCTTCCCTGACCTTTGCCGAGACCTGTGCGGAAGTAGCCCGGGATATTGTGGTGCGCGCCCGGGCCGAAGACCGCCTGATCAGGGTACTTTGGTCAGGCGGAATAGACTCCACCGTTGCGCTGGTCGCCTTACTGCAAGCCTTACCCAAAGCAGAATATTACCGCTTAGTTCCGTTGTTGAGTATGATCTCAATTAACGAATACCCCCTGTTTTTTCGCCAGCATATTCTGGGCAAGCTGCCCTTTCAGCACGTACTGCCTCCCATTACCAATCATTTTGGTGAGCGGGAGCTTCTCGTTACGGGGGAGCACGGTGATCAACTGTTCGGCAGTGATAAATTACTGCCACTCATTGCCAACGGGCTCAGTGAAGAAAAATGGGAAGACGTGCTCCCGTTGCACCTTTTTGAGAAATTCGGAAGACGCGGAAAAGTCGATCGTCTGCTGAACTACCTGCAACCCCAGATCGCCGCTGCTCCGGTCGCCATCCGGACTACCTTCGATTTGTTCTGGTGGCTCAATTATTCCGTCAAGTGGCAGCAGGTGACTTTACGGTTACCCATTTTCTCCTTCCGGCCTGATGTTGGGGAGCTCTATCAACGGACCCATCATTTTTTTCGCGACCCGCGCTTCCAGCAATGGAGCATCGGTAACCACGCCAACCGGGCGTGCACCCGCCTGGGAGATTACAAAATGGTAGCCAAAGAATACATCCACGCATTTACCCAGGACCAGGATTACCTGAAAAATAAAACCAAAGAGCCTTCCCTTAAGCACGTGATCCTCGATCGGGAAGTACAGGGAGATACCCGCTACCGCATTACGATGGGCGAAGACTTCCAGCCCGTAATTGAAACATTCCATAAAAACCTGAAAAACCAACGCATCGTATGATTCCTGCCTACTCTGAATTCGAGTTCGCCAACGGGCTCCTTTATGACTATACCGGGAATGATTTCCCCACCCGGCTGCATGCCTGGACGGAGCCATCGAACTTCGACACCGAAGGCTCCACTTACTATGGCTACGTCTTTGAGGGCAATACCACCGTTATTTCCGGTAAAAACAGCTACCAACTTTCCGCCCGGCAATATTTCTGCTTCAACGAACCGGTTACCCTTATCGGGGGGCGGGGGATTGTCATCGAACGGATTAATTACCGGGGCATGAATTCGCTGGGTGGCCCGGTGGAAAACTGGGGCCGGCTCAAGTACATCGATGGCTGCACGGACTCTTTGCTCATTGCTCCCGTGAAAATGGGGGATCCTTGTCTGAATGCCCTGTTTTTCCCGGAAAACATCGACCAGACCGCTCATACTCACCCTTCCATGCGCGTAGGCATGGTCATCGAAGGGGAAGGAAGTTGCGTTACGCCGGAAGCGGAGTACGACCTGGTGCCCGGAAAAATCTTCATCATCCACCCGGAAGGCACCCACCGCTTCCGCACACGCGCCGGCGCCAGACTCACCGTTATTGCCTACCACCCAGACTCTGATTTCGGGCCGCAAGACGAAGACCATCCCATGATTAACCGAACGATCGTCGACGGTGTCTCCGCGGCTAAAATTGCAGAAATCAGAACAGCCTGATGGGGCGTTCCCTTGCCGGCTTTCCGCTGAAAAGAAAAACCCCGTCTCCAGGTAGTAGAGACGGGGTTTTTAATTTCCTCCTAGAAAGGAATTTTGTGGCCGCGCTTACGCTCGGCTTCACGAAGCAGGATCTTCCGTAGGCGGATGCTTTCCGGAGTAGCTTCTACGTATTCATCTTCCTGAATGTATTCCAGTGCTTCTTCCAGGGTGAATTTGCGGGGGGGAACCAGACGAGCCTTATCATCAGCGCCGGAGGAGCGCATGTTCGTCAGCTTCTTCGTTTTGGTAACGTTGATCACCAGGTCATTAGCGCGGTTATTCTCACCGATGACCTGCCCTTCGTAAATTTCTTCACCGGCATCAACAAAGAAACGACCGCGATCCTGTAAGTTGTTGATGGAGAAAGGAATAGCCTTGCCGAGCTCCATAGAAATCAGCGAGCCGTTCAGGCGTCCGGGAATGTCTCCCTTGTGTTCCTGGAACTCCTTAAAGCGGTGGGTCATAATGGCCTCACCCTGCGTGGCGGTCAGCATATTCGAGCGCAGACCGATGATGCCGCGGGAAGGAATTTCAAATTCAAGCACGACCCGCTCTCCTTTAGGGGTCATGCTCAGCATCATTCCCTTACGCTGGGTGACCATGTTGATGGCCGTGCCGGACATTTCCTCCGGCAGGTCAATGGTCATTTCTTCTACCGGCTCAGACTTGACGCCATCGATCTCCTTGATGATAACCTGAGGCTGGCCGATCTGTAGTTCGTACCCCTCGCGCCGCATGGTTTCGATCAGTACCGAAAGGTGCATAACACCACGGCCAAAAACCCGGAACTTGTCTGCGGAGTCCGTTTCCTCTACCCGCAGGGCCAGGTTACGCTCCAGTTCTGCCGTAAGCCGGTCCTTGATGTGGCGGCTCGTAACGTACTTGCCCTCCTTGCCGAAAAACGGAGAATCGTTAATCGTAAAGGTCATGCTCAGCGTCGGCTCATCAATGGCGATGGTTGGCAAAGCCTCCGGGTCTTCGCCGGCGGCGATGGTGTCGCCGATTTCAAAACCCTCCACGCCGAAAACGGCACAAATATCACCGGCCTGAACTTCATCGACCTCCACCCGGCCAAAGCCTTCGTATACGTAAAGGTTACGGGCCCGGGCTTTTGTCTCTTCGCCCTCCCGGTTGATCAGGGTCAGCGATTGATTTGCTTTCAGGGTGCCACGGCTCAGTCGGCCAATAGCCATCCGGCCAATGTACTTGCTGAATTCAATGCTTGTGACCAACAACTGGGTGTTTCCTTCCGGAATAACGGGTGCCGGGATGTGCTCCAGGATGGCATCGAGCAGCGGGATGATGTTGTCCGTCGGCTTGCGCCAGTCCGTACTCATCCAGCCATTCTTAGCCGAACCGTAAATGGTCGGGAAGTCAAGTTGCTCCTCCGTAGCGTCAAGGCTGAACATGAGGTCAAAAACCATTTCGTGCACCTCTTCCGGGGTACAGTTCGGTTTGTCGACCTTATTGACCACCACGAGCGGGTTAAGCCCCAACTTGAGGGCTTTATCCATCACGAATCGGGTCTGGGGCATCGGGCCCTCAAAAGCGTCCACCAGCAGGAGGACACCATCGGCCATGTTCAGCACCCGTTCTACTTCGCCGCCGAAATCGGCGTGACCAGGGGTGTCGATGATGTTGATCTTCGTACCCTTGTAATTAATGGATACGTTCTTGGCCAGAATCGTGATGCCGCGCTCGCGCTCCTGGTCGTTGCTGTCCATGATCAGCTCACCCGGTTTTTCGTGGTCACCAAATAGCTGACCGGCCAGTAGCATTTTGTCCACCAGGGTAGTTTTACCGTGGTCTACGTGAGCAATAATGGCAATGTTTCTTATAGACTTCATAAAGACGTATTAGCTTCGCTGCTACTCCAGGTTTAGGATAGCTTACGCTAAGAGCGCGCAAAGGTAAGGGTTTTTAGGGAGCTCTTTCCGGAAATTTAGGTTACCGGAATATTAATCTTTTTCAGCCCGCTTTTTGGGGCGCGGACGCAGGTGCAAAAATCCCGTTCAAGGGGCCATCCACGAGCAGGTCTGCCGGGCTTTTTATTGCCGGAGCGGTACCGGCGCGTCCTGCGTAAAGCAAGAACAGTTTTTAAACAAACGACCTGGAGAGAATGCGCCCAAAAGGGCGTTGGGTGCGGAGCGGTAAGCATTCCACCCGGAATACCGCGGCTGCGCTATCTTGTCGGGATGAAGTACCTGGCCTGTCTGTTTTTCCTTTCCTTCATTGTGAATTGTACCCCTGTCCCGGATGTCCCGGTGGACAATCCGGATCCACCACGAGCGGATGCCCTGGCCTTTCCAACTTTAATCGTGCTGGGAAACGTGCAGGATGCCGGCTCTCCGCACATCGCCTGCAGCAAGGAGTGCTGTCGCCAACTCTTCACTATTCCTGACCCGTTGCGCCAGGTTACTGCCCTGGGGCTGGTTGATCCTGTACCAGGTAAAACTTACCTTTTTGAAGCTTCGCCCGATTTGCCGCGTCAGGTGAAGGCGCTTAAGAACTTTGCCGGCCTGAGGCAGGAGCTCCCTGCCGGTATATTCCTGACCCACGCGCACATCGGGCATTATGCAGGACTGATGTATCTCGGGAAAGAAGCAACTAATGCCGACCGGGCGACTGTCTATACAATGCCTCGTATGCAGGCTTTTCTCACCAACAACGGCCCCTGGAGCCAACTGGTAGCCATGAATAACATCGCCCTGGCCCCGCTGGTGGCGGATAGTACCCTTTCCTTGTCCCCGCAATTACGGGTTACGCCCATTCAGGTGCCTCACCGCGATGAATTTTCCGAAACGGTAGGTTTCCTGATCGCCGGCCCCCGGAAACGGGCCCTGTTTATCCCCGATATCGATAAATGGGAAAAGTGGGACCGCCGCGTCGAAGACTACCTCGCGGAAGTGGATTATGCCTTTCTGGATGCCACTTTCTACGATGCTGCCGAATTGAACACCAGGGACATCAGTCAGATTCCGCACCCCTTTGTCAGCGAAAGCATGGAGCGGTTTGCCACGCTGCCTGCCAGTGAACGAAACAAAATACACTTCCTTCATTTCAACCACACAAACCGGTTGCTGGTCGCGGAAAGTGCGGAACGAGCAGCAGTAAAACAGCGAGGATTTAACCTCGCTGAATACGGCGCTACATTTGGCTTGTAAGCAGCTGCGGACCCAGGCAAAATAATCCGTCCAGCACTGAAAGTCCCGGTAAAAAGCCATGCCGGTCAGTAAAAACCTGTTGATAGGGCAGCAGGCCGGCCGGCAGCTCTGCGGGGCGGAGGTAGTCGTGGTTGCCGGGCAGAATGAAATCTTTGGTCAACGATGGTCTTACGGGCCACTGCAGCAAGGTGCAAATGGTTTTAGTCAGTTCCTGGTTCAATTGCCAGAGCGTCACCGGCTTTTGGTGGAGCACGGCGAATAATTCTTCTGCGTAAAATTCGTAGAAAGGGGATCTTCCGTAGGCGGTTTTGATGGCCTGTTCGTGCTCCCGCCCCCAATCGTTCCGGTAGCTGATCCGTACTTCCTGAATGGGCTTTTTTTGGTGTTTTCCCTTTTCCAGGGGAACGGTGAGCAGTTGCAGCCCGTTAGGCCCCGCAATCTGACAACGATTCCGCCAGCCTCCTTTCTGAAAATTTTCGTGGGCTTCCACTTCCCACGATCCGGTATTCCTGGCGGCTAGCAGCCAGGTAGCCGGCGGGCAATAACTGGTAGAAGTAAGTAAGGGCTTGTTTTTCATAACAATCAGCGTTCTCCCGCGTTAGGTGGGCAAAAGTAGCTCCCATGGATAACTCCTCAATTTTCGAGCAAAAGATTGACCCCCTGTACCAGGCTGGTGGTTCCCTGCTCGGTGTCTTTGTATTCATATTATTGGGATCTGCCATTGGTGCCAGTACAGAAGATTTTGTTTCCAACCGGTGGCCCTGGCTTTGCGCTGCGAGCTTTCTCCTTTTCTTCGCCCTTTTCAACGCCATCATGAGCGCTACGTCCAAAAACCTCATGAAATATTGGGGCCGGAGTATTTACAGCTTTTTGGGGTTGGCCGTTGGAGCAGGTTTACTGGCCTGGGCTTTTAGCGGACTCTCCATCGGTCAGGCTGGTTCTTATAAGTGGATTTTCTTCGTCGTCACCTTCGGCTACCTCGTCTTTCTGTCGATGGTAGGGTTCATGAAGCAAATTGTGGAATTTGCGCAAAAGGAGGAATGGAATCGTCCGAAACTCCGCCAGAAAAAGCGGCGGCGCTAGTGCAACTGCTGCTGCTAAAGCTGCGGCCACTATCTTAACGGCCGGGGGCAAAGCTCCTGTTTTCGCTCTCCGCCCATTTACTACCTATGAATACCTTCTTACTGTACGGCGCCTATGGCTATACCGGTCGCTTAATCGCCGCCCTGGCCGCCGATTTCGGATTGTCTCCAACCCTGAGTGGCCGCAATGAAGAACAACTGAAGGCAATGTCTGCGGCATCTGGCTTTCCCTACCGGTGCGTCAGCTTAGACGATCAGGTGGCGCTCCGCGAGGTAGTCCGGGAATTTGCGGTGGTGCTGCACGCCGCCGGGCCTTTTGTCCGTACTGCCAGCCCTATGCACGAGGCCTGTCTGGCTACCTCCACGCATTACCTGGACATTACCGGCGAGATCGATGCCTTTGCTCTCGCCCAGAGCCTGGACACACTGGCCCGGGAAAAGGGCGTCATGCTGATGCCGGGGGTGGGTTTTGATGTCGTTCCTACAGATTGTATGGCGGCCTTTCTGAAAAGCAAACTGCCGGCAGCCACTAACCTTACCCTGGCTTTTGCCTGGAAGGGAGGGGGAATCAGTCACGGCACAGCCATGACCATGCTGGAGGGCCTGGGCAAGCCGGGCGCCGTAAGAAGAAATGGGGAAATTGTGGACGTACCCCCAGCGTACAAGGTAAGCGAATTTCCTTTCACTTCCTCCAGGTCCCGTAAAGCCGTAACCATACCCTGGGGCGATGTTTTTACGGCCTTTTATACGACCGGAATTCCGAACATCGAGACCTTTTTCGCCGCCCCTTCCGGACAAATAAGATTCATGCAAGCCAGCCGTTTTCTGGGGCCTGTCCTGCGGTTGCCACTGATCAGGAATTACCTCCGGAAAAAGGTTGCCGCGCGGCCGGCCGGTCCCGACAAGGAGCAGCGGGCAAGGGGGCAGGCGTATGTCTACGGGGAAGCTGCTACTGCCGGAGGAGACCGCGTCAGTGCCCGACTCGTGACCCCCGAAGGGTACACCCTGACGGCCATAACCTCGCTGCTGATCACGAAGAAGGTACTGGCGGGCGACTTTTCGCCCGGCTACCAGACGCCTGCGGGAAAGTACGGAGCAGACCTGATCCTGGAAGTAGCCGGTGTAAGCCGGGAGGAAATAGCCGCTCTTTAATTGTGCTTTACCTCCTCCTGCATGTCTGCTATGACGGAAAATGCATTTCCTTTATGGTCCATCACCTGACGCCACAACGTAGCTGGTGGTGACTTAAACAGGTAGTTAGCATCCATATTTGCCGTCACCCAGCTGCCGTGGGCCAGCTCTTCGGCCAGTTGGTTGTCTGACCAGCCGCTGTAACCCACGAAGAAACGAATGTCGCCGGGAGCAATCAGGTTCTGGCGGATGAGAAATTTAAGTTGTTCGTAGTCTCCTCCCCAGTAAACCCCGGCAACCACCTCATCACTTCCCTCCAGCAATTCCCCCTTTCGGTGCAGGTAATGTACCGTGTCACGGCCTACCGGCCCACCTACGTATACCGGAGCGTCAAACTCGGGAAACTCACTCACCAATTCGTCTACCCGGACATCGCTTTCCCGGTTGAGGACAAAACCGATACTACCGTCGTCACCGTGATCTACCAACAGGACGGCCGCCCGCTTAAAATTCGGGTCCAGCATGAAGGGCTCCGCCAGCAGGATCGTCCCGGTCTTTATTGACTTTTTCATGGTCGGTGTATTGATTGCCCTGGTAACGTACGCAAAGCAGCGCAAGTTGCCAACTTTTTGATGCCCTTAACGTATTCTCCGGCCAAACCTGCCGGCTTCCTGACCGCGAGGGCAGCCGCCTGGGGACTGGTCGCGTATACGTTTCACTACCGAACCGGATGGCTGCCAATCAGGTGCTCCGGAGCGTGCTCAGGAATTTCTGTAACGAAATGCACCGCCAGTCCTGAGGTTAGGCTTTTGCTAAGGGTAGGAGGTCCGCCTGTCTTAGCGAGCGGGGCTTGCCTCCCCGTTTTAGGTGTGCAAATTGTTATTCACCCGCCCTGTGTAATAAAGCTGTTGCAAAAATTCCCTCCCTATCTTGCACCAAATTCCCCTTTACCATGAAATGCCCCGGTTTATTCTTCCTTGCGCTCCTGTTATTTGTCTGCACCAGCGGCCGCGCCCCCGCCCAACAAGCACCGGCACCGGTGACTGAAGAGGGGGTACCCACCAAAAAAGCCGTTTCGCCCGCACTGACCGATCATGAATGGGTGAAGGAATTTTCACTCGAGAGCCCGGCGTTGACGGCCTTCAACGGCAAGCCGACCGTAGTCAAAGCCGCCGTGTTGCTCCCGTCCGGCTACCGGAAACATCCGGAAAAAAGGTATCCGGTGCGCTACAACATTGCCGGCTACGGCGGTCGCTACACCCGGGTGAATCGCCTGCTGGAGGATCAGGACTTTCGGGCTTTCTGGAAGGCAGCGGATGCCCCCCAGGTCATTACTGTATTCCTTGATGGGGAAGGGCCGTACGGTGATCCATACCAGCTGAATTCTCCGAACAGCGGCCCCTACGGAGATGTCCTGATCAACGAAATCCTGCCGGCCATCGATGCCACTTACCGGACCCAGGGAGCTGCGGGCAGGTTTACCGATGGGTGCTCCACCGGCGGCTGGGTTTCGCTGGCCCTGCAATTGCTCTACCCCGAAAAATTCAGTGGCTGCTATTCTTACAGTCCCGATCCGGTCAGTTTTCACTGGATGCAGTTGATCGATATGTACGAAGATGAGAATGCCTTCGTCAACAAATATGGGTACGAAAGACCGAGCAAGCGGACCCGCCAGGGCGAGCCCAGCCTGTCCATCCGAAAAGAAGTGGCTGATGAGAATAAGAAAGGCAAATCGGGCACCTACGTTGACGCCGGAGGGCAATGGGGAGCGTGGAATGCCCTGTACAGCCCCAGGGGAGCGGACGGATTACCACAGGCCGCTTTTCACCCTACTACCGGCGTCATCGACCAGACGGTCGTCAAGGCCTGGGAGAAGTACGACCTGCTTAAATTGGTCACAGATAACTGGTCCTCCCTCGGCCCCCAGGTGCAGGGCAAGATTTACGTCTGGATGGGGGATATGGACAACTACTACCTCAATAATGCCCTGCGGGATTTTGCAGCTTTTCTGCAAAAAACCAAGAATCCGGCATCAGATGCCATCATCGAGTTTGCGGCCACCAAGGGGCACTGCGACGACTATTCTCACCGGGTGGTCCTTAAGCAGATCGGAGAGCGGGCGCCAGCACAGTAACCTGATGGCCTCAGGCACCAGCCTTTTTGCCGCTGGCGTAATCCTCCAGGTAGCCGAATGCAGGACCAAGTGCTCCGTCTACCGTAACGCTGGCCCGGGTCAGGATCGCAGATTTCGGCTTGTTGAATTCGGGCAGGATCTTTTCGATAAAAATGGCGCCGAAAGCTTCACTGGCATCCCGCGGTAATTCACTGGGCAGGTTATCAATCGACATGACGTCGATGGCACCCGGGGTGTGGGGAGCTACCGGAGCTCCCGTTGCGGGGTCATAACCAAATACCGGATCGGCAATGGTGGAAGCGAAGAGGGTAGAGGGGACACTGGCTGCCGGAGCAATGTCACACGTTACGTCACCGATCACCTTGATCTTGAAGTCAGGCCCTTTCATTTCCTCGGCCGTAAAGAACGCGGGGGCCTTACCGTCCCAGAAAATACCGTTGATAAAAATGTCCGACGTTTTGGCGTACGGGGCAAAAGCGGAGACGTACTCTTCACCGTGCTGGTAGAAGTGATTTTTATCAATGGGTTGTCCGTTGGGGTGCCTGGCGTAATTCTTGACGTGCAGCTGGGTGAAAACGGAGGTACCCATGCCGGAGAGGTAGTCTTGTGGTCCCAGCCGGTCAAATCCCATGTCGTGGAGGACTTGCGCTGCCCCCTGACCGACCCGCCCGGTACCGGTAAGGACAATGCGGAGTGGGGGCAAGTCCAACTTGGCGTAGACCTCCTTGGCGGCAGCATAATCATACAGGTCCTTAAGGCGGGGCAGCGTAAAGGCGCCGGTCCGCTGGGCGTAGGTCCATACGGCATTGTGGGCACCAACCATTCCGGCCCAGTAACCGAAGGCAATTAACCTGCGACCGTGGCTGTCGGTCAGGTATTCGTAGTCGATTTGCGTGATGCCCTGGTCCAGCAGTGCCCGCAGCAACGGCTGGTTGTAGGGCTGCTCCTTGGCCACGTGGGCAAAGAAGCAATACTTTTTTCCGGCGATCAGTTTGCTCACCGGCACTTCTTTAACCCCGATGAGCAAATCGCGGTCAGAAACATCTTCTACCAGCGGGACGTTCAGCGCCCGGTATTCTTCGTCCTGATAAGCGCGCCCGGTACTGGGTTGTACAACGATGTCGATCCCCCGCTCCCGGAGGCTGGCGACCTGGTGTGGGGTGAGGGCGACCCGGCTATCCGGCGGATTTTTTTCTTCCCGTAACACGGCGATGGTGGGATACATAAACCTGGTTTTGTGGTGTGGTCGTCTGGCGTGTCGTAGGTCTGGAGGTTACGGCAGGCGCAAACAAGTTTAGATTAGGGCGCGAACGCAGGTGCAAAAATGCATTTTTTTAAAGGAGCGGAGAAATCAGGCGGATGATTCTTCCGGGCCCTGCTTAAGGCGGTCCAGCCAGCCCCGGTCAAGCCATTCCAGCCTGGGGTAGGCGGCGGATTGCAAATAGTACACCAGGATGCCGAGCAGCAAGCCCAGCACGGCGCCTGCGGTGACGTCGCGCAGAAAATGGTACAACAAATACATCCGGCTGAAACCGACGATGACGGCAAGCCCGAAGCAAAGCAGGCTGACGGCAAATTTCCGTTGTCTGGCGTTCAGGGCCAAAAAACTGTAGAGGGCAAAAGCGGAAGCAGTATGGCCGCTGGGGAAGGAGCTGTCGGGGTCCCAGCTGCGCCAGGCTTCCTCAAAGTGGCTCAGGGAGTGCCAGATTTCTTCCTGGTTATCGAAGAACCAGCGCATGGGCCGGGCCTGGGCAAAAATGGCCTTGAGGATGCCGGCCGCAACGCCGGCCAGGATGCCCGTGACAAGGACAAAAATTCCCTTGCGGTAGCTGAAGGCCGTCACGATCAGCAGTACCCCCAGGTAGGCTACGGGCTCAGCGAAGTGGGTGCCTACTTTGAAGAAGACATCCCAGAACGGCGTACGGAATTTATTGATGGCCACCAGGGCATCGCCCTGGTTGGAGCCGGCAATCAGGATCAGGTTCAGGGCTACCAGCAGAAAAGTGCCGATAATGAACAGCCGATTATTGGCAATCAGTTGGCGGGCGGAGGATTCCATTTTTAAGGAAGAGGTAACCGGAGGCATGGCGTGAAGGTAATCAATCGGGCATTACCTTCGCAGCATGGAACCGTTCAGAACCTTGCTCTTCTTGTCTTTTCTTTGCACCTGCGTCCTCGCCTGCAATCCTGCCGATCAGACCAAGGAAGCTTCCGCCAATTCCGCAACTATGACTAAACTTACCAAAGAAATAGACTGGCAGGGCCACCGGGGCTGCCGGGGCCTGCTGCCCGAAAATACCATCCCGGCCTTTTTACGGGCCCTGGCGTATCCGGAAGTGAAAACGCTGGAACTGGACGTGGTGATTGCCGCCGATAATCGGGTCATCGTGAGCCACGAACCCTGGATGTCTGCCGAAATTTGCCTCTCTCCCGCGGGCGAGCCCCTGGAAAAAGGAGATTCGGCCCGCATCAGTCTGCGCTCCCTGACCACGGCCGAAATTGCGACCTACGATTGTGGGAAGTTGCCGCACCCCCGATTTCCCGAACAGGCCAAACGCCCGGCACACAAGCCGACGCTGCTGGCGGTATTCGCCGCGGTCGACCGCTACTGTGTGCAAAATGACCGGCCCTCCCCGCGCTACAACATCGAGTTGAAGTACGAAGAACAGCTGGAGCCGGCCTTTGTGCCGGATCGGGAAACCTTTGCTGACCTGGTGCTGCAGGATGTCCTGGCCTGGGGCAAGCCGGAGCTGGTTACCCTCCAGTGTTTTGATCCGCCGACGCTGCGGGTGCTTCACGAAAAAGCGCCCGATCTGCAATTGGCCTACCTTGATGAATTTCCGGGCAACCTGCAGGAGAAAATGGCGGAGATCGGGTTCGTTCCCCCGATTTACAGCCCCTACGAAATTCACGTTACGGACAGTTTAATCGCCGAGGCGAGTACGCTCGACATGCGGGTGGTTCCCTGGACGGTCAACGACCCCGCACGAATGAAAGAATTGCTGGCGCTGGGGGTGGATGGGATTATTACGGACTATCCGGATCGGATTGCCAAAGCTTTAGCAACGGCCCCGGAGTAGTTGCCAGGAAAAGCTGATGCCTGACCGGAACGTGAAATAATGTGTATTTTGTGTCAGCTGGCGAAGAGGTGCCAGGAACAAGCCTTTTCCGTACGATTACAATTAACCCCTTGATGAAAAACCGAAGCAACTGGTGGGCGGCCCTGCTTTCTGTTGGCCTGATGATCGCCATTGGTCTGCCAGTGTTGTCCTCCAAAAAACATACCGGCAGCGAGGCTACTGCTGCTGACCCGGAACCCAGCCGGGAGCGTGTACAACGGCAGGCCATGCGCGCCAGTACCTGGCGCTTCGTCTACTGCCTGGAAGCCGGAACCGCCGGGGAGGAATTGATTTCCCTCCTGCACCAGATTGCCGCTGCGCAGCCAATGGGTAAAAGAATTGAGGTAGTTGATTGCCAGGGTCTCCCCGTAGACACCCTTGGCGGTGGGCCCCTGACCATGTTTGGCAACCGGTTGCCCGACCGGCCCGAAGATTTCGTCCTGAAGCCCAGCCGGGACGGCTGGGAATTTGACGGGCGGCTGGCAATTGGCCGTGACGACATTTTATTCTTGCCCGCTTACCGCAATCCGTGGGGCTCGCAGCCAACAGTCGCTGGTTTTTACCTTTCCGGTGACCTGCCCGGCCTGGTCGCCGCCCTGCGGCACGAATACGAAACGGAATGGACGCGGATGTTCTGGACCAGCTGGGCCTATGAATTGCACCAGGCGGACGGAGACCGGGTGTACGGTTCCTACGATGTGAGCAGCTGGGAGTTTGACGAAACGGAGGAAGTAAGGATGGAGTCGCCGGACGTACCGGTTTACCAACAGGATGGCCTGGTGGTGTACAGCTACGATGGTACGGTGACCACGGAAGAATTGGAACGCTCGGTCGCGGGCATACGCACGGTACGCTCCCTCCTCGACTCTTTAACGGGGACCCCAATGGACTGGTACCCGGAAGTAAGGCTCTACCCGAGTCTGGAGCGGATAGGCCTCCGCCAGGGCAGTATGGCCCCGGTGCAATACGATGCCGGCGCCGGCCTTTTGCACCTCGTCCCGTGTTTTCTGAACGATACGTCGATCTTACGCTCCTTTGCCATTTGGCGGCCCTTCGTGGAACAGCTTGCTGAGGATACCCTGACCGGCAGCCGCCTTGATTACGTGATTGCCACTTTGCAGAACAACGTTGATACTGAAGCCTTCCCCGTTTTTCGCAATGCCACGGTGGCCGCCCAACGGGTTTTAGCGACCGGCGTCCTGCGGGGAAGTGCCGACTTTGCGGTGGAAGATGGCTCTTCCTTCATCCAGGAAGCCTCCGCAAGGATTACCACCATGGGGGCTTACTTAAGTACTCCGGAAGCGGTTAAAAAGGAAATAGCCTTTTACGCCAAGGCTCCCCCTAAGGCAACTGCTTTCGGCCGGCACCACCAGGCTGATGACAAGCTCGGTAAAGTAGAAAAACGAACAATGCCCGGAAGGCCTTTGGCGGGGATGACCTTTGCCCATCAGGGATACCGGGTGCACAATGGTTATGGCGGGGAAAAGATCAAACCATCCATTGACAGTCTGGTCAATCTTCACGTCAATGCGCTGGCCATTGTCCCTTACACCTTTATGCGTAACCCGACTACGCCGGCCCCATTGCCGATACCCGAGCGTGCCGGCTCAGAAAACGACTGGGCAACCATTTGCTCCATCCGCGAAGCAAAACGCCGGGGGATGTTTGTCTTGCTTAAACCACAAATATGGATCGGGGGCGGGCACTGGCCGGGAGATGTGAACTTTGCCACGGAGGCGGAGTGGGACAGCTTCTTTGAACATTATACCTACTGGATAATGCACTACGCCCTGCTGGCGGAGCAGGAGCAGGTTGGTGCCCTCTGCCTGGGCACGGAATTAGTGCAAACCACCCTGAAGCATCCGGACCGGTGGCGGGAGTTGATCAGAAAAGTCAGGATGGTCTACGGAGGCCAACTAACCTATGCCGCCAACTGGGGCGAAGAATTCGAAGGTTTCACCTTCTGGGATGCCCTGGATGCCATTGGCCTGAACTCTTATTACCCACTTAGTGAGAAAGAGGACCCCACCGATGGAGAATTGCTGGCCGGAGCACAGCGCTGGATGCAAATGGCTGCAGGTGTGAGTAGAAAAGCGGACCGCCCGCTCTGGTTGACGGAAACCGGATTCAGATCAACCGACCGCGCCTGGCAAAATCCGCACGCAGACGCCGGTGAACGTTTGGCAAACGACCGGGCACAGGAACGATGTTTTGATGCCCTCCTCACTGCGGCGGCGGAGACCCCCGAGCTGCGTGGGATTTTCATCTGGAAATGGCCGAGCTTTCTGGGCAAGCAGGACCAGCGAAACCCGGGCACCGGGTTTACCCCGGGGGGGAAGCCGGCGGCCCTCACGCTTGGTAAGTACTACCAAAACTGGGTGGAATAAAAATGAAAGCCCCCACCTCCGCAGGGTTGCAGAGGTGGGGGCTACTTTTTTTACCGGGTGCAGGCACGGACGCGAAGACCGGTGCCACCCTGGTTATTTGCTGGAGTTTTCGTAAAGGAGTTTACCAC
>JAUIIF010000038.1 GCA_030431945.1 Bacteroidia bacterium
TCTCTCCGACGGGGACATTCCTTGCTGTTCCCTGCCCTGCCGGGTTCACCACTTCGGCGGCCTGGTGATCAGGCCAGCAGGGTGCGAGCCGCCCGCTGCCCGAGGTCCGCACTGAGCGCCACCCCCATGCCGGCCAGCCGGCCGGCAACCAGGACGTTGCCCGAAGCGAAGCGCAGGATGGGGGTCTTACCATCTCCCTGGGCAATAATTCCGCTCCAGCGGGTCGGGAAGTCAGCAGTAGTCCACCCCCGCTCCGGGAACCACTCCCGCAATTTTTCCAGCAGAAATGCTTCGGGGACGCCGTTGGGCCCGAACGCATCCGTCTCTGACGTTGCCCCGGCAACGTGGCGGGCGCCGCCAATCAGCAGGCGGTCCTGGCCGACATTCCGAAAGTAAACGTACCCTTCGTGGTAATGAAAACAACCGCGCAGGGCAAGATCCGGTAGTGGCCGGCTAAGGAGTACCTGATTGCGCACCGGTCGGATTTGCGCGGCAAAATCTGCCGGTAACAACTGACGTGCAAAGGCGTTGACCGTAACCAATACCCGACCGGCGGTCAGGCTCCCCCACCCGGCTCCGGCAACCGCAACCGTTCCGTCTTCGTTTTCCGTCAACTTCTCGACTTCACACCCGAACAAAAAACGGACGCCGGCGCTGCGGGCGTCTTCCAACAGGACGTTGACCAGCTTACCCGGATGAAGTTGAGCTTCGAGCGGGTTGTACAGCAACAATGCGGGCGGTTTGGCGGAGGGCCACCACTGCTGCGCTGAAATGTCCGTACGGCCTACCTCCCGCCACGTTTGCGCCAGTCCGGTCACCGGCTGTAATAAAGCGTTGAGGTGCGGGAGTTGCCTGCGGACCACTGCCGCTTTTCCAGGATCGTCCACCACTTCGTAGCCTCCGTTTTTGCACCAGTCAATCTCCCGGTGCGCAAAGCGCTCCTCCAACGCACGGATGCCCGCGTAGCGTTCACGGACGGTCTGTACGACCGCCGCCTCGTCGTATGCCTGCAGGTCCGCCAGTAACTCGGTCGGACCACCAAAGCAAGCGAAACCGGCATTGCGGGTACTTGCGCCGCGGGGGATGGGGGCCCGCTCCAGCACGAGTACGTCTTTAGCCGCATCAAAGCGTTTGATCTCCAGGGCCGCCTGCAGGCCGGTCAGGCCGGCGCCAATGATCAGTACGTCCGGCGAACGGAAAAAGGTCGTGGTTTCCCAGTAAGAAGGTCGTGGCATAAGCAATTGGTCTGATCATCAGGTAGAGTAACGCAACGAACATACTACCTGCCGGCCAGACCACCGGCAAACAAACCGACCCAATTAATACTGCAGGCCCTGGCTGTCATCAAGCCGGGCCTTGACTCCCCAGCCAAAGAAAAAGTTGGTGACCCCGATCAGCAGTTCATTTTTTCCTGCAGCCAGTGGTAAATCGATCCGGCTGTTTTCAAGCGAACAGCGACCGCGCGGGACTTTCATTCCGGGCGTGTTGTACAGGTTTTTGTCCTGGTACAAAGGCTGGCCGTTGAGGTAGACGAAAACCTCGTCGCTGAAACCAAAGTCCAGTTTCCTGATTTGCTCCTTGTCCGCCGTAATGGAAACTTTCAGCCAGGTGAGCCGACGTTGCCCACGGGGAGTAGCACCGAACAGACGCGAGAGGTTCACGAGGCCGAACCGCTCCGCCGTAAGGGGCGACCAGGTCGTCGTTGCGGTGGGAAGGTCGGCAGCGGTCGGCTCTTTACCCGGCGCGAATTCCACCGGAGACGTCACTATCCAGTTTCGCAAAAAACGGGAATCGTTAGCCGAGACGTCATGCCCCTCCGCTCCGTAAAGTCCCGGGGTAAAATCAGGCGTTATCCGCAGATTACTGATGTAAGCCCCTCCATCAAAAGCGAGGGTGCCCCTGGACCAGTCACCATCCATTTTCGGAACATACAGCGCCGGGGTGGTCATATCGTTCACGTAGGCCAGAAGTTGTTCTCCCCGGACGATGAGTTTCACCCGGTTCCAGGCGTTGGTCTTCAGGTGGGCGTTGGACTGGTACTCGGCACTCAGGTCCCAGAGATTTACGTCGTCCAGAATAGCTGCATACTGAATGGCCGTATTGATGGAAGGGTCGTCTTTCCAGAAGCCCCGCAGGTAAAAGTGTTCTGAGTTACGGTCGTCTTGCTGCCGGAAATGGATGCTGGTAAAGCGGGGTACTTCCGTGAAGGCAACGTCATACTCAATGGTACCGTCACCGAAAGTAAGGTTTTTGGCCGTCGTCAGTTTTTTGCCGGCCGCCGTTGGGGGCCGATCCGGGATCTGCATGGCGGGCCGGCCGAGGTGGGGTAAGAACTTTACGTCATTACCGTTGGTATTCCAGGAGGTGGCTTCCATGGGGACGGTGTGTGTTTTTTGCGCGAACGCAGGTGCCAGGCAGAGCAAAAAGGCAAGGAGAGGCAGTGAACGGAGCATCGTTAAGCTATTTGATTATTGATGGTCGCAAAAGTGCGCGGTGATGGTTAAGCACGCCATTCACCGGCGGTACAAACCGGTGCAAATTGGAGCAAGCCACCGGGCAAGCCGCTGCAACAGGGTGCCAACAGGTCGGTTCTCCGGCGCGATTGCTGAATTCCTCGCCCCGCCCCTACCTTTGGGGAATGAACCAGGAGGAGCTATTAAAGCAATGCCTGACCCGCATTGAAGCCAAAACGGGTTGGGGGCCGGCGGCGGCATGGACCAACCAGGACTTTACCACGCTTTCCGAAAAGATTGCGGCGGCCACTGATGTTCACCTCAGCGCAACCACCCTGAAACGGGTGTGGGGCCGGGTGGCCTACGCCAGCAAGCCCAGCCCGACGACGCTCAATACCCTGGCGGTTTATCTGGGTTTTGCCGACTGGCGGTCGTTTCGGCAAAGTGTCCATCCCCCGGGCCCAAACGGACCGCGGACGAACCACCGTCCGCCGCAGGCCGGAACGTCTGCCGGGGCACCTCCAACTAAGGTAGCTGCCGGGAAACAACGGCACGCCGGCACGGCCGCCGAAACCATGCGGTGGCCCCCGCAGCACCAGGGTACACCGCCAGGCGATCACGCGCTGAAAGTGCATCCTGACCAGGCCGGCAAAAACCACGGGCAGCAGCGAGTGACGGAGCAGAACGCGCCGCCGCACCGCCAGGCCCGTAATCCGCTGCGGTTATACTTGTATTACCTCGCCCCCCTCGTGGGGCTGGCCGTAGCTATTGCCCTGCTTTTTCCTACTTCCCCTGCACCTGCGCCCGCGCCCGCCGAAACGACTCCCCTGCTCAACCCGGCGGACTTCTCGTTCAATTTCCGCCCGGTGACCAGCGGGGTACCAAATTCGGTGGTCTTCACATACGACGCAACTGCTGCGCCTGCGGATGATTCCGTTTTCCTGCAGCAGAACTGGGACAGTTCCCGCCGTTTCCGGATTCCCCGGGAGGCCAACGTTTATACCTCTATCTATTACCTGCCGGGGTTTTTCAAAGCCAAACTGGTGGTGGGGGAACAGGTCGTTAAAACTCGTGAGGTCTACATTCGTTCGGAGGGTTGGGTGACCGCAGCAGACCGTCAGCCAGTTCCCGTTTACCTGCCCATGGCTGAAGTGCATAAGGAGGGCCGGCTGACGGTAACCCCGGAGGTATTACAGCGCCTGGAAGTCCCGCTGCAACCAGACCCGCCCAAAGTCATTTTCACCCACGTCGGCGCCCTGGATGGTTTGTTCTCCGATGACTTTTCCTTTAGCACCCGTTTGCGGCACGACTATCGTGCCGGCACCTCAGCCTGCCAGCGAATTCGGATCCTGCTCTTGTTGAAAGACGGGGCCATCATCATCCCGCTCAGTCAACCGGGGTGTACTGCTGATCTCCGCCTTTACGCCGGCGGCCGCGCCGTAGACGGGCGCACGAATGACCTCTCGGCCTTCGGCGTGGTCAGCGAAGACCAGTGGCTCCAACTTGCCGGTACCGGCAATGGCGATCTGCTTACTTTTTCGCTGAACGGACAAGTCGTTCTCACGCTGGAAAGCCAGGAAGCGCCAAAGGAATTTGTGGGGATTCGCTACGAGTTTATGGGGCCCGGCTCGGTGGACGAGGTAACCTTCAGTAACAGCAGCGGACTGGTGTGGCGGGAAGAGTTTTAGGGCCAGGCAAGCCTTACTGCAGCCCCCGCAGTAAATCCTGTTGAATATCGGCCACGGCTTCCAGGCCAACGCTCATCCGGACCAGGCCGTCGGTAATGCCCACGGAGGCCCGCTCTGCCGGCGTTAGTTTGGAGTGCGTGGTGGTAGCCGGATGGGTGAGAATGGTCCGGGTATCGCCCAGGTTAGAACTGCGGGTACAGAGTTGGGCGCTGTTGAGCAGTCGTTGAGCGGCGGCGATGCCGCCGGCCAGTTCGAACGTAACGATGCCGCCGCCGGCGGTCATCTGCTGCCGGGCGAGAGCATGCTGGGGGTGGCTGGTTAAAAAGGGATAGTGTACCTGCGTAACTGCTGGCTGCTCCCCCAGCCACTGGGCCATGGCCAGGGCGGAAGCGCAGTGTGCCTTCATGCGAAGGTGCAGGGTTTCCAGGCTCTTGCTGATCACCCAGGCGTTAAAGGGCGACATGGCCGGTCCGGTATGGCGGCAGAAGGCAATCACCTTATCCATTACGTCCTGCGTCCCGAGCAACAAGCCACCGAGGACACGCCCCTGCCCGTCCATCCACTTAGTGGCAGAATGCGTCACCAGGTCGGCCCCGTAAGCAGCCGGTCGTTGCAAAACGGGGGTGGCGAAGCAGTTGTCCACGACGAAGAGCAGGTTATGGTCCTGGCACAGCTTACCCGCTGCGGCCAGGTCCACCAGTTTAAGCCCCGGGTTGGAAGGGGTTTCCGTGACGAATAACACCGTATTCTCCCGGACTGCAGCAGGCCAGGTTTCCGGTTGGTCCGGCTCAACGTAGGTAAAACTGACCCCCCATTTGGGCAGGATATTCGTAAGGATCTGGTGCGTGCTGCCGAAGAGGGCGCGGGTGGCAACGATGTGGTCGCCCTGCTGCACGAGGGCGGCGATGCTGGCAAAGACGGCCGCCATTCCGGAGGCGGTGGCAAAGCCGGCTTCCGTGCCCTCCAGGGCACAGGCTTTGGCGATGAGTTCGTCGACGTTGGGGTTGTTGTAACGGGAATAGATGATGCCCTCCCGCTGGCCGGCAAAAGTCTCCGCCATTGCTTCGGCGGAGTCAAAGGTAAAGCTGCTGGTTAAGTAAAGCGGAGTGGAGTGCTCCCGGTACTGTGTTTGCGCCATTTGCTCCCGGATCGCCCGCGTAGCCGCATTTTTTTCTTCTGCCATGGGGCAAAAGTAACCCGTACCGATCCTAAAAACCGCTCATAGATCTGTCATTTTATGACAGCTGAGTAAGCGCCGGAAAGCAGGCCAGGAGCCAATTAGCGTGCGCCGACGATTTTCGCCTGCTGGCAACCATCCTACTCAGGTAAAGCCGCGGAGCGGAGTGATCCCACAGGAGGAAGTACTCTTTTCTCGCGCGGAGAAAAGGAGAAAGTAAGCGGCCGGTTTTCAGGGAGGCAGGACAATCACCAGCGATTGCCGGCCGGAACGCGAAGAGAGAGCGGGTTCCGTTCCGGACTGTTAGGCGGTCATTTGTCAAGCGAGCGGGTTAAAAAAATGGCCGTTGCCACCGCAAAATCATACGGTACCAACGGCCATTAAAAAAACGCCTGAAAGTGGCGGTAATAACTGATTTAGAACCCGTAAGTCAGGCCCAGCGCGGTGTAAGACTGCAGTCCGGGAGGGTATTCAAAGTTTGCCTGGCGGATACCGACGGTAAAACCGACACCTACACCTTTCCAGAGATCGGCAATGTTGAAAGAGTTGATCCAGGTGTACTCGAAGAGCCCCTCCTGGCTGGTTTGTTCCACTCCTTCTTCGTCGAGGTACATGATGGTGGTTTTCTCGTTGTTGTAGGGGATAAAGGTACCCAGGTTAGAAGACCAGACCACGCCTCCGGGCAGTTCGAGCGAGTAGGTAGCTTTAACTTTTGCGCCGAGGGCTGACTGACTTTCCACGCCCTCAAAGCCGGAAAAAGCAAAGTGGTAAGTGAGGGGGTGAGCGACAACTACGAGGTTGGGGATGGACGCGGGGGTCCAGGTAGCACCAACACCAAAGTCAAGCGTTCCCGGATTGAGGAAACTGAAAACTGAGGTATTCAGGTCGGCTAAACCCGTAGCAGCGAGGCTTTTGCTGAAACGCAGGCCGTACAAGGAGGAGCCGATGAGCAGGTCGGTGTTACGGTTCTCCAGGAAACCTCCGCCTTCGACATCATCCTTGGTGTTATTGTCCAGCCCCTGCCAGCCGACGTTGGTCGTCAGCGTATTGCGCCAAAAGGTTTTTTCCTTAATGTTGTTTGCGTACGCATTCACGCCGATGTTGAGGACGGAAGAAGAACTGTTGGGGTTAGCGTTAGACTGCCAGCTGTTGGAAGAACCAAAGCTGAGGCCCACCAGACCGCTGAGGCCGGTCTGCCAGCCAGACAATACTTCGATTTGCTTGGCCAAAGAGTTGATCTCTCCGTCGTAGGCGGCCGCTTCTGCTTTTTTCTCGTTTTGCATAGCGACGAGTTCCGCTTTTTTGGCTTTAAGTTCTTCCAGCGTTTGTGCTTGAAGGCCGCCCACCGTCAGTAGCAGTAGCAGGCTGAAAAGTAAAGAATTCTTCATCATTTTTAAGGTTGGTTATTTAAGAAATGGGCGCAAAGTGCGGGATGGCACCAGCGAGTAGGCGTTAAGACGAAAAAATCAAAGATGGTCACTCCCCCCAGCCGAATTACCGGAAAGAGATCAACCCGGCTGGCTACCCGGGCCGCATCGTGGGAAAACCCCAGCGGTTTGGTCCTGCAAGTAGTCAGTCACCTGGTAAGTATTGCGGGGCCGGCAAGGCTACTTCACCCGCTTCGCGGTGGTCCGGAACTGGCCCATCGACTGGCCGATAAGCATGGCATCGGTGGGCTTTCCTTTCAGCTGAACATCAACGTCCACGTCATAATCGGGAAAGTAGAAACTGGTGCTCATTCCGGAGTCGGTGGTCGTAATTTTTTTGAGCTTCAGGGTACTGCCGGCATCCGTTACGAAAACACCGCTAAGCTCTCCGGCAGACTCGGTCAGTTTCATCGTTCCGGTGGTTGTACCCAGGGGCGTGTCCTCTACGGTAACCATCCAGTCACCGGCATAACTGCCGCTGGTTGACGTCGCAGCCACTTCCGTGGCAGTGGCCGTTACGGCAGGTTTGGAGGTACTACAGGAGGCCATCATCAAGGTAACCAGGATGGCGAATAAGGATAAGCTAAAACGCATAAGTTGTTTTTCCGATTAAGGTAAAGAAGGTTATACCATTAGCCAAATGCCACATCCATCGCCGCACAAATTTTAGCCACCGCCTCTTCCAGGTCTTGCACCGAGTGCGCACCGGAGACGAACCCTACCTCATAGCCACTCGGCCCCAGGTAAACCCCGGTCTGCAGCAATTCGTGATGAATGATCTTGAAGTATTTCATCTTCTCCGCCTCGATCTGATCTGCCCGGGTGATCCGTTCCAGGCCGAAGGCCAGCCAGAAAATAGAGCCGATGTGCGGAACGTGAAGGGGGTATCCCTTTTCTTTAGCGTAGGCTTCCAGGGCGCTGGCCATGGCGTGGGTTTTCTGTTCCTGTACCTCGTAGAAGCCCGGCGTAAGGCAGAGTTCCAGGGCGGCCAGGCCTGCGGCCATGGCTACCGGATTGGCACTGAGGGTACCGGCCTGGTATACTGGTCCGACGGGAGCAATGTGGTCCATAATCTCGGCACTGGCGGCGTACGCCCCCACGGGGAAGCCACCACCAATTACCTTTCCGAAAGTGATGATGTCCGGCTTAACGTCATAGTACCCGGCGGCGCCGGTAAAACCGACGCGGAAGCCGGAAATGACCTCATCAAAAATGAGCAGTACGTTGTGTTTCCAGGCTTTGATCCGCAGGCACTGGAGCCAGCTGGGATCCTGAATGAGTAAGCCGTTATTGGCGGGGATGGGCTCCACGATGATGCACGCGATCTCGTGCGCGTGCTTACGCAGGGTTTCTTCCAGCAAGTCCCGGTCATTGAGCGGGAGGACAATAGTATCATTGGCCACTACCTCCGGCACACCGGCAGAAGAACTGGTACCGAAAGTTGCCAGCCCGGAGCCTGCCTTTACCAGCAGGCTATCGACGTGGCCGTGGTAACAGCCGTCGAATTTAAGAATCTTGTTACGCCCCGTCACCCCCCGGGCCAGCCGCAGGGCGCTCATTACCGCCTCCGTACCGGAGGAGACGAAACGGATCCGCTCTACGTAAGGATGATTGTCCAGGATTAACTTCCCCAGTTGGTTACCCAGGCGGTTAGGGGTGCCGAAACTGGTGCCTTTGCGCACCGTTTCCATAACCTTTTCTTCGATGTAGGCATTGGCGTGGCCATGAATGAGGGGCCCCCAGGAGCAGCAGAAGTCCAGAAACTCATTATCGTCCTCATCCGTCATCCGGCTCCCCTTACCCTCCTTGATGAACAACGGCGGGCCGCTGACGCTCCGGAAAGCCCGCACGGGGCTGTTTACCCCACCGGGGAAATACCCCTGGGCTTCCTCAAATAGATCGGCGGAGGTTTGGCGGGGAATACGCTGTGCAAAGTTCATACGGTAATGGTGGCTTTTTGTGGGCCGCAAGGTACGTTGCCGCAGCTGATCATTGGTCAGGCTCCTGCAAGAGTTGCTGGATTTTCCCGGGCACACCTACGGCACACGCAGCCGGGTGGTACCTGCGAGTAGCCGGGTACCTGGCCCGGCGTTACCCGTTCGGCGGCCTGCTAACCAATTGGTCGAAAAACAAACCCGTTTTCCTGCGCAAGTTGTAGTTTTAGCAACGATGTTCAAACGTACCGGACCGCTGGCCAGTCGCCGGGAGGTATTCCTGTTTCTCGGCTTTTACCTACTCACCACCCTCGTAGTGTATACCCTGAAGTGGTGGGTGTACCACGGCGACAATGTCGGGCCGCCCTACTATTTTGATGCCAGCCAGTTCTGGGCCGCCGCCGGAGCCCAGTTCACCATAAATTTGATCCTGACTGTTCCCATCTGGTACCTGACGGTGGTCCGGCTGCAAGACCAGCCACTGCAAAACGTCATTGGGGTCCACCTGCTCCTGCTCCCCGCCTTCGTTCTCATCAGCCACCTGACCCTCGTGGTCGTGAAGGATTGGTTTGGCTGGGCTTTTATCTGGTCCGGGCGCAACCTGGTCTGGTTGCATTACATGCAGGCCTTGTTCTACATTGTCCAGTTCGGCCTGGTCCATACCTACGTTTTTCAACGCCGCTACGCTGCCGAACTGGCCGCTAAGGCGGCCCTGCGGGAAGCCGTGCTGCAGAGCCAGATCACGGCCCTGAAAGCCCAGGTTGACCCCCACTTTCTGCACAATCTTTTCAACTCCGTCAACGCCTCCATTCCACCGGAAAACGAACGAACCAGAGAACTCATCATTCAGTTATCGGACCTCTTCCGCTACCAGAATCTCGCGGCACAGCAGCCGACAATGACCGTAGCCGAAGAAATGGGCTTCATCAGCAATTACCTCAACCTCATCAAAGTAAGGTTTAAGGACAACATCGGCATTCACCTCCACCTCGACCCCGAGGCCGCCCAGCGCCACATTCCGCCCATGTTGCTGCAACCGCTGGTGGAAAACGCCATCCGTCACGGCCTGACGCCGCAAATAGGCTACGGAGAAATACACGTCCGGGCGGAAGCCATTGGCGAAAAGACGCGGTTTACGGTGGCGGATTCAGGCGTGGGAATCCCCGACAAATCAGACCTCTTCAGCCGTGGCCTCGGCCTTAGCAATGTCCGGCTGAGGCTACAGAAAATCAGCCATACCGACCTGAAGATCACGGACCGTCAGCCTTCAGGGGTGCAAGTAAGTTTTGAGCTATGATTACCGTAATTATCGTGGACGATGAGCCAGATGCCCGCCAGCTGCTGCGGCAGTACATTGATGAGGTCCCCGACTTTCAACTCCTGGCCGAAGCGACGGACGGGCCGGAAGCCATCCGCCTGATCAACAACCTGACCCCGGACCTGGTATTTCTCGACGTACGGATGCCCGGCCTCAATGGCTTCGACGTGTTACCCCAGCTGAATGAATTACCCCGGATCATTTTTTCTACGGCCTACGACCAGTACGCCATTCGTGCCTTCGAGGTACATGCCCTTGATTATTTACTCAAACCCTACGGGAGACAACGTTTTCAGGCCGCCATCAACCGGGTAACCGACACCAAGGCTCTCCCTTCCCTGACCGAAAAACTTTTACGGGCCGACCAGCAGAAGCAACACCGGGTTATCCTGCAAAAGGGTACGCGGAGACTGATCCGTGACGCACGCAACATCACCTACGTAACCGCCCTTGGGGATTACTGCAGGGTCCACTTCAAGGACGATACCTTGCTGGCCAATTCCGGCATCTCCGCACTGAACGAAAAATTCGCGACGTTACCTTTTTTACGGGTACACCGCTCGGCCCTGGTGAACATGGACCACGCACGGGAGCTCGTGCGCAAAGGACGGTACTGGTACCTCCTGGTGGGCGAGCAGGAGGAAGTAAAGGTGAGTGAAAGTTATTTGCCGCAGGTGCGTAAATTGCTCATCTGAGGGCGCGGCCGCAGGTGCAGGGGAAAGTTTAACGGAGCAGCCGGAGGTTGAAAACCAGCTGCGCGCAATATCTTCCGGCGCACCAAACAGATTACACCCTGCGGGGATACGGGCCGGCGTATGCCCGCCGGACCCACTGCCTGCCCGCCATTGACCTAAGCATGAACCTCAACCAAGTTACCCTCCCTTCCCGCGACCTGGCCGTCAGTATCCCTTTTTACGAACAGCTCGGGCTTATCCTGATCGTAAGGGCCTTGCCGCACTACGCCCGGTTTGAATGTCCGGATGGGGACAGCACCTTCTCGCTCCACCAGGTCGACACCTTTACCGCCGGCGCAGGAACGGCCATTTACTTCGAATGTGAAGACCTCGACGAGCGGGTGGCTACCCTGCAAAAACGGGGGATAACCTTCCACCTACCCCCGACGGATCAGTCCTGGCGCTGGCGCGAGGCGCGTTTGCTGGACCCCGATGGCCACGAGCTAATCTTGTTCCACGCGGGGGCAGACCGAAAATATCCTCCCTGGCGAATAGTGCCCTGAACGTAAAAAAAAGGTGCCGGTTCACCCCGGCAGCGACCTCTTTCCGGCCCAATGCCCCCTTTCCCTAAATACTTCCTACTCCCCACAATAAAGCACATTAAGTTTTCCTATATTCGTGTATTACTCTCTCTATTATTCGGATTTTATCTTACACACACAATGACGACTTCTCTCACCGGTGACGAGAAGGACGACCTAATCAAGAGCCTCACCAGGCAATTGCACGTCGCTCAAGCCGAAGTAAACCTGCATTTGGCGGAAGTACGCCGCTTTAATTTTATCGTCTCGGAAATCACGGAAGCCGCTGAAGGTGGCATCTTTGTTCGCCAGAACGTTGCTGGAGATTATATGTACATCTCCGAACAACTGGCCGAAATCCTGGGGTACGGTGACATTGGCATGCCCCCCTCCTACCGCCAGTTCCTGGAACAAATTCACCCCGAGGACCTGAACCAGGCCCTCGAATTTGCGGCGCTGCGCCAGCCGGTCGCCGCGACACCTTCCGGCACTGCGCCGATAACGTCCATGGCACCGGCGGCCGCGCCCCCACCAGCAGGCCCGGAGGTACAAAGCGTGCTTTCGCTGCCCAGCAAGAAGCCAATTCCCAAAAACATCTTTACCACCGGCCCGGGAGCACACCTGGAGTTTCGCTACCTCAACCAGGCGGGCGAATACCGGTGGTTTCGGGCCAGCGCTAAACGCTACCAGCCGGAAGAAGGTCCGGAACAGATCATCGGGCTCATTATCGACATCAACGACATCAAGGTGCTCGAAGCGCAGCGCCAGGCCGTCAACGAAGAGCTTAAGGCCTTCATGTACAGCGTGGCGCATGATTTACGGGCGCCCGTCCGGCACATCGCCAGCTTCGCCGAGGCCATCCGGGAAGAACCTGATGCCGCCAGTGAAGATCGCGACCTCTACCTCAGCTACGTCGAGCAATCCGCGGACAAACTGAGCAAAATGATCGACGGCCTCCTCATGCTGAGCCGCAACCAGCGCTATACCCCGCAGATCGTACCCGTCAACGTAGAGCAGCTGCTGGGCGAGTTGATAAAGAAGACCCGGCAGACGGAACACCAAGCGCCGGAACTGCTCATCGAGCACGATGCATTCCCCATCATTCATACCGATGCGGGGCTGATCGAGCAGGTGCTGCAGAACCTACTTTCAAACGCCATCAAATACTCCAGTACGCAGCAGCGCGCCGTTGTACGCATCAATTATTACTTACAGGAAGCGCAACACATAATCAGTTTTTCCGACAACGGAATTGGTTTTGACCCCGCCTACGCCGACAAACTTTTCAAGCTGTTCAGCCGGCTTTACGTAGCGGATGACATTCCCGGAACGGGGGTCGGCCTGGCTTCCGTACATCGGATTATGCGCAACCTGAACGGTTCGATTGAAGCAGATGGGAAACTGGGGCAAGGGGCCACGTTCACCCTACGGCTCCCCGTGAAGGTAGGCGCCACCTCTGCCTTCTAGGGCAACCATAAGGCGGACGGCCGCGCAGCAGCCCGTAACAGCATCAGGCCACTGCGCGTTCGCCTCGGCTTACGCATTTTACTTACCTGCAACTGCCCTGGAGGCAGCAATATTACCTCCAGAGAGATTAAAGATTTTATTTTATTTTGTAACAGGGGATAGTTTTAGTTCAGCGTATTTTCTTTTGACCTGCAAAACAGACACCACATATTTTGAAACCATTGTTCCGGGAGTAGTCGGGTGGAAATCCCTCTTTCTGCAAATTTTCCGGCAATTCCCTTATCTTGCCGCTGATATAATCCCCTGAACTTGCCGCGAGAGGTGGGGAACCGTTTACGCAAGCATGCGTTACGGTTCTCCGCATCTACCTACCGATTCACAGAAAGCTATAATGACATCCCACCGTGTATTACTCATCGAGGACGATCCTCTCGAGGCTGCGCTTGCCAAGCGTACGCTCCGGCAAATTGACAAGACCATCGACATTGTCGTGTTGCGGGACGGTGCCCACTTCCTGGAATTTTACAAGAAGAACCGCCCGGTAAGGGGGATCAGCCTGGCGATAATGGATCTGCACATGCCCCGTGTAGATGGTTTTGGCGTCCTGAAGGTGTTGCAGGACAATAATGAACGGACACCGTTCCCCATCGTGATGTTCTCCTCTTCAGAGGACCAGGAAGAAATCGATAATGCCTACAGCATGGGCGCCGCGGCCTTCGTGAATAGGCCGACGCAACCCCGGGCCTACCGGGCGGCCATGGAGCATATTGTTAATTTCTGGCTGACGATCAACCGGCGGTAAGCCGCTTTGCACGGCGGTAGCGTACAATCGTTGACTAAAGGCTGCAGCTACCGGAAACTTGCCGTTTTTTCCGGAGATTATCCCGCCCGGACTTTCTTTACCGGTTGATTACATTCTTGAACCGCGGCCGCTTCGGCGTCACGTCACCCAGCCGCTCTTTCTTAGCCGCTTCGTACTGGCTGTAGTTGCCTTCGAAGAACTGGATCTGGCCTTCGTCCTCAAAGCTCAGAATGTGGGTGGCCAACCGGTCAATGAACCAACGATCGTGGCTGATGACCAGCACGCAGCCGGCAAAGCTGTCGATCGCGTCTTCCAGTGCACGCAGGGTATTGATGTCGATGTCATTCGTGGGTTCGTCGAGCAGGAGTACGTTGCCACCTTCGCGGAGGGTCATGGCTAATTGCAGGCGGTTGCGCTCCCCGCCGGAGAGCATTCCGATTTTCTTCTGCTGGTCTCCGCCGGCAAAGTTGAACCGGGAGAGGTAGGCCCGGGCGTTTACACTTGATCCGCCCACGTCAATCATGTCGTGGCCCTGGCTGACGACGTCATAGATTGTCTTGTCCTTATTGGCCAGTTGTTCGTGATTCTGATCAACGTAGCTGATCTGGACAGTCTCCCCTACTTTAATTTTTCCGGCATCGGGCTCGTGCTCTCCCACCAGCATGCGGAAGAAAGTTGACTTACCCACCCCGTTAGGGCCCAGGATGCCCACGATGGCATTGCGGGGGATCGTGAAGGTGGCATTTTCAAAAAGCAACCGGTCACCAAAGCCCTTGGTGAGGTTTTCCACTTCGATGACTACGTCACCCAGACGCGGACCTGGCGGAATGTAGATTTCAATATTTTTCTCCCGTTCCTTGCCTTCATCACCGGCCAGCTTATCGTAGGCATTCAGGCGGGCCTTGCCCTTCGCCTGCTTGGCCTTCGGGGCCATCCGGATCCATTCCAGTTCCCGCTTAAGGGTCTTGCGTCGCTTACTCTCTGTCTTTTCTTCCTGCTCCAGGCGGGCTGCTTTTTGCTCCAGCCAGCTGGAATAATTTCCTTCCCACGGGATACCTTCTCCGCGGTCAAGCTCCAGAATCCAGCCCGCGACGTTGTCGAGGAAGTACCGGTCGTGCGTTACGGCGATGACCGTACCGGGAAAGCTTTGCAGGTACTGCTCCAGCCAGTGGACGGATTCTGCGTCGAGGTGGTTCGTCGGTTCGTCCAGCAGCAGAATGTCAGGGTTGCTGAGCAACAAGCGCGCCAGCGCCACGCGCCGCCGTTCACCACCGGAAAGGACACTTACCTTGGCATCATCCGGCGGGCAGCGGAGGGCATCCATGGCCGTGTTGAGCTTATTGTCAAGTTCCCAGGCGTTGCGGTTCTCCAACTCCTCCATCAGTTCCCCCTGGCGTTCGATGAGTTTGTTCATCTCATCGTCACTCATCGGCTCGGCGAATTTCAGGTTGACCTCATCGTATTCCTTCATCAGGTCCACCGTCTCCTGCACTGCCTCTTCGACGACTTCCCGTACGGTTTTCTCCGGATCAAGCACCGGTTCCTGCTCGAGGTAACCGACTTTGTAATCCTGATTGAAGACAACGTTGCCCTGAAAGTTTTTGTCCACCCCGGCAATGATTTTCAGCAAGGTCGACTTACCTGAACCATTCAGG
>JAUIIF010000666.1 GCA_030431945.1 Bacteroidia bacterium
TGGCTGAAAAGGGACTTCCTGCGTCTGAGGAGGCGTGGAAGGGGTGGGAGAGACCTCTTTATCGTCTTCTACCCCCCGCGTACGATCCAGGCGGAAATTTACCCGCTTTACTTCGTCCCAGGCAAAGTCAAGGGTCATCCCGCTGGTTTCTTCCACCAGGATTACCCGCTCGCCAAAATCATACGTAATTACGGTACCTGCCTGGGGCTCCCCTTCGTACAGGTGAACCACATCGATGTAGACATTTGCCGGTTGTTGGGCCGACAGCGTAATGACGGGGAGAAATAGGAGTAAAAGGACCAGGCGCATTATCAGAAAATTATCTCAGCAAGGTAAGGAAAAGCCGCGTGGCAGGAAATGGCAAAGAGCGAATACGTATTGCGCTTCCGGAGGGTTTCGGGTCGGTGTTACCGGATGCAGGCAACGGCCATAGCCCACCACGCGGTACCTTAATCACATAAATTAATTCTGCTGGTGCTACGCAGCGCCCCGGCATCAGTATACTTGAACTGCTGAATACCGTCGGCACCGTACCCTAATACGATCAGGTCATTGTTGCCGGGCAGCACGATCACGTCCCGGGCATTGATGTTGTCCAGGGCGGAAAGTTGTTCCCCGAGTAAGCCCTCCTCCGTGAGGTCATATACTTTCAGGCCTTCCCACTGGGCACAGAGGAACAGTTTTCCTTCCGCCACGCCCAGGCCGTGGCTGTTGCTCATCGGCGTTATTTGCAGGGAAACCGGGTTGCGGGCGTCCGCAACGTCAATTACCTCCAGTTGGTCTCCGGCGCTGCCACAGTCACGGCCTCCCCACAAGGTTACGTAGGCCTTGTCATCCGCAACGACAACCGGGTCGCAGCTAAGTACGTGCTCGAAGGTGGAAAGGTGCTCCGGCGCTGACGGACTGGCCACACTGTAAATGTGCATACCGTTATTAGCGCCGATGAATAGCTTGTCTTCGTAGGGGAAAATGGTTTCAATCCCCCAACCCATATCCACTTTGGTCGCGTATTCGGGCGCTTTCGGGTCACTCAGGTCAAATACCCGGAGCGACTGATCGTCAACGGCGTAAAGGGTACCGTTGGAGATCGTGAAGCGGGCTAAGGAGCCGCCCTGACCAACGTTGTCCGGGCCGGCGCTCCCTCCGGCGCTGCTTAAGGCGGCATCATTGGAAAAACTACTGCTGGCCCGGGCCACGTTAATGCTTTCGGCAAAGAATAAGTCGTCCTGCCAGAATCCACGCTGCCCGAATTCAGGCGAATTACAGGAGATGGTGCGGCGTTCGCTGGTTTCCGCCCAGTCTACGACAAATTGGTCATTGGGCAGTACCTGGGCGAAAATGCTGTAAGGCTCAAAGACGTTTTCGGTCCGTCCCACCAATTCCGGTTTTTCCGGGTTGGCTAAATCGAACGCCACCAGGTCGGTGTACTGGTTCATGTACAGAATTCCGTTGCGTACGGCAATACCCTGCCCGCCGGGGGCCTCCATAAAGGTTACGGGGACGGGGTTTTCGGTGTCCGTATTGTCGTAAATGTGCAGGCCTTCATTTTCCTCTACCATAAAGAGGTATTGGTCATACACGTAAAAACTGCTCGTGTTACAAACCGGCAGGCCGACCCCGCAGAAAAAAGAACTGTTCCGCCATTCAGCCGCAGAAACGGTAATGGGGTTAAATCCGATTACGCTGCGTTCTTCTTCGCAGGTGTCTTCCAGGCAGCTCGTTAAGGAGCAGGATAGCAAGGCCAGTAAGGCCAGGGTAGATAGTTTGTTCATT
Organism: Bacteroidia bacterium; assembly: GCA_030431945.1. Lineage (GTDB taxonomy): Bacteria > Bacteroidota > Bacteroidia > Chitinophagales > Saprospiraceae > Neolewinella. The sequence continues at coordinate 1,774 of JAUIIF010000666.1, forward strand.
ATTTGTAGGTTGGCGGGTGGGATCCTCACCCCGTGATAACCGATTAGACGCAGTGCGCAAAAGTAACGTTGGTGAAGGTCCGATTTTTTTTTGCGCGAACGCAGGAGGCAAACCAGGCGGGAAGGAGCAGGGGAAGGTCACTTTTCCCCTAAGCAAAGAACTTACCCCACCTGTTTTCTTGTTAGTTCAGTACAACTACCCCACTGCAACTATGGACTGGCCCACCGTTCGCACCGAACTAGCTCTTCGTACCTCCCGCGCCAGCGGCGCCGGAGGCCAGCACGTCAATAAAACCGAAACCCGGGTAGAACTGGTACTCGACCTGCTGGAAAGCAAGGCCTTCAGCGACCGCGAAAAACGCAACCTTAAGTATCACCTCAAAAACCAACTCGACGCCCAGGGAAGAATTTCAGTAGTCGATCAGTCTGGCCGCAGCCAGCATACTAACCGCAAACGCGCCCTGGCCCGCCTGAAGGAATTGCTGGAAAGAGGACGTCGACCTATTCCCAGGCCCCACAAAGGAAAACCCTTCATTGCCAACAAGCGAAAACGCCTGGAACGAAAGAAACAGCGCGGAGAAGTAAAGGCCAACCGCAGTAAAAAGTGGTACTGAAAAGGAGCGGCCGCGCAGCGGCCTGATTCGTCCGCCGAATGGTGCTGGCAGCTCAAAACCCGTAACTGGCAACCCATCCTCAGCAACCCGTAACGGAACCAACTCGTTCCATGCGTTTCGGCCGGCGAGCGCGCCCTGCTGTGTAGCTGTAACTTACCCCAACTCCACCTTGAAAACGTGGGCCGGCCAGTGGCCCGGGTCGATGGCGACGTAATTGGCCTGGCCGTTCCACCAGTACTGGGCACCGGTAAGGAGGTCCGTTACGCGGAAACCCTCGTGCCCCAGTATATCCTGGGGGACACTGACGTGCCCGCCCTGGCGGTGGTGCTGATCGAAGTTGACGATGGTCCAGATGAAGTTGGTGCGTTCATCGTCCCACTTAACGTAGCTGAGCAGG
>JAUIIF010000667.1 GCA_030431945.1 Bacteroidia bacterium
GATGAGGTGCGTCAGCAGGGCGCACCTCATTTTTTGGTCGTTACCAGTGAGCAAAAGCAAGCCGGTGCGGGCGGGGGCAATCGCAATCTCACTCGCCGGCCGAAGCGCGAGGAACGAGCTGGTTTGTCTGCCGAGGGAGCGGGTGAGTACAAAATGCGGGGCGCGTTACGGGCTGCCGGCCGCCATTCTGCGGACGAATTTATCTACTTACGATTGCCCTGCAGTGCGGGCAGGGTCGTAAATGATTAGCACTTTAAACATACTGTGTCTACGCGCCGAACTGGCGGTGGAGTAAGCGCAGTGTTTTCAGCTTTTTACCTTTGTCGTCGTAGATGGAAATGAGATAAAGACCGTCCGGCAGTTCCTCTACGTCGTAGCCGTCTTTACCGGCTGGCCGGTCGTATTTACGTAGCCGGCTACCGAGGGTGTTAGAAACTTCGACCCGGCCAATCTTTACCCCGGGAGGTGCCTCTACGAAAAAGCGCTCACGGGCAGGGTTGGGGTACAGCCGGACGGTGGTTGGCACACCGGAGGAACCACTTACACCGCCAGGGGAGTTCGTTGCCGGAGAGCCGGGGCCGGACCGCTGAATGATCTCGGAAGTGATAATCGCCTTTCCGAGGATACTTCCCGGCACGTTCAGGTCAGAGAACTCTACTTCGACCCGGCCGTCGCCCGTTACCCCATCAGGCTCCAGGACAACGTGAAAAGTCGCAGATTCACCCGGGCTCAAATTAATGGGCTGATTACCGGACCGGTTGGCCTCGGCAATTACGTAGGGGCTGTTTTGGTTTCTCCGGCTGAAAGTGCCGTATTTCCAGGCCGCAGGCTTACCAATGATCCGTTGCTGGCGTACCAGTTGAATCAGGCGGCGCGAGTCGTTCGTTACGGTAATGGTGGTAATGTCCTGATAATCCTCCTCTAAATCATCGACGACAACGTCTTTCGCTACTGTTGCCGGCTCAACGCGCAAATCACTACGCTGGGCATAGCAACATACACTCAGAACCATAAGAAATAACAGTAGAGGTGCTTTCATAGCAAAGTTTCTGGGAGCTTATTCTGGAAAGATAACCGGATAATAAAGATAAGGTTAACAAAGATGGCACAATAAATCGGACTTCGCCGCATAAAAGTGCAAACGCATGGAACAATTTAACATTTGTCCGGCAATAATTCTGCGCAGGACAAATATGCTGAAATTGTCAGAGTTAGCCGCAAATTCTTCGCTTAAACAGGGGCCCAATTACGGTATGGAACGGAAACCTTTCCCAACGGGCACGACCATTTGTAAATCAGGGCAGATGCCCTCCAAAAGCCGGAAAAACATTTTTACCTTTGCGCGCTATGAAAGTGTCACTTAACTGGCTGCGCCAGTATTTAGCAATAGATCTTGAACCAGAAGCCATCGGCCAGGTCCTGACCGGTACCGGTCTGGAAGTGGAAGGAATGGAAAAAGTGGAATCCATCCCCGGCGGATTAGCCGGGGTCGTCGTGGGCCACGTACTCGAATGCGGGAAACACCCTGGAGCAGACCGCCTTTCCCTGACCAGTGTTGACCTGGGGACCGGCGAACCGGTTTCCATTGTCTGCGGAGCCCCCAACGTTGCTGCGGGCCAGCACGTGGTGGTAGCCACCGTGGGGGCCACGCTTCACCCCCTGAGCGGCGAGCCTTTCAAAATAAAAAAAGGTAAAATACGGGGAGAAGTTTCCGAAGGGATGCTCTGCGCTGAAGATGAGCTGGGCCTGGGGGAAAGCCACGCAGGAATTATTGTCCTCGACCAGCCCTACGCACCCGGCACTCCCGCCGCAGAAGTCTTCGACCTGGAGGAAGATTACGTTTACGAGATCGGCCTTACGCCCAACCGCTCGGACGCAACGAATCACCTGGGCGTAGCCTTTGACCTGGCCGCCGCCCTTAACGTCAATCATGACCAACAAGTCGCGGTTCAGCGCCCGGACGTCAGCGCCTTCAAGGCGGGTAACAATCCGCCGGTGCCGGTTACCGTACAGGATCCCAGCCAGGCACCACGCTATGCTGGCCTGACCATCGAGCAGCTGACCGTCGCCCCCAGCCCCGAATGGCTGCGCACCCGTCTGCAGGCCATCGGTGTACGCCCGATCAACAACGTGGTGGATGTAACCAACTTCGTCCTCCACGAACTGGGACAACCCCTGCACGCCTTTGACCTGGACAAGGTAGCGGGCCAGGAAATCCGGGTACAGAAATTGCCGGAAGGAACTAAGTTTCTTAGTCTCGACGAAGTAGAGCGGGAGCTCAGTGCTGATGACCTGATGATCTGTGACGGTAACGATAAGCCCATGTGTATCGCCGGGGTTTTCGGCGGCGCAGACAGCGGCGTCAGCGAAACCACCACCCGCATCTTCCTGGAAGCTGCGCATTTCGAAGCCGGCACCACCCGGCGCAGCAGCATGCGCCACACCCTGCGGACGGATGCCGCCCGGGTTTTTGAAAAAGGCTCGGACCCCAACGTAACGGTGTACGCGCTGAAGCGGGCAGCGCTCCTGCTCGAAGAACTGGCGGGCGGCAAGGTGACAAGCGAGCTGCTCGACCTCTACCCTTCCCCGGTGCATCCGCTCGAAATCAAAGTGCGCGATCAGCGGGTAATAGACGTAATCGGTGCTGATCTGGCGCGGCCGCAGGTGCAAACCATTTTGGAAAGCATGGGGATGCACATCGTTGCCCAGGAAGAGGAGAGCTTTACCGTGGCCGTCCCGACCAACAAAAGTGAGGTCCTCCGGGAAATCGACGTC
>JAUIIF010000668.1 GCA_030431945.1 Bacteroidia bacterium
TTAACGATTCTGTGCCCTTCATGGTTGGTCGGCTGCTGCCAGGTGTGCATTACCGATTGCACAACTAAAGCGAAGGGGTAAGTCTTTTCGCTGCGATTGCCCTGGCTACGAGAGGGGCCCCTTGGCAATGATTTGACCTGACGGTATCTTCCGTACCTTCCATGTTTTCTGCGCCGCAATCGTGCCTCACCATTTGCACAACTAAAACGAGGGGACAAGCCCCCTCGCTACGAGAGGCGGACCTCCGGTCCTTGGCAATGGCCGTGCATTTCGTGCTACACACTGCTGCCAACGCGACCCGTTGCCCGGACCATCCCACTTTCCAAGCGTGTGGCTACTCTTTATCCTCTCCCGGCATTTGGTCCTCCTCGTAGAGCCGGTCAAACATCGTCTCGACCCGGTGCATTTCGTCCAGGGTTTCGTCGATGTAGAAGGAGATGGCCGGAATCCGGCGGATGTGCCGGCGGATGCGCGTAGCCAGGGCTGCCTTCAGGCGCTGGTGGTCTTCATTCATTTGCAGGATAACGCCCTGCTTGTTGTCCGTATTCCAGATGCTGACGTAGATCTTGCACATACTGAGGTCGGGCGTCGGGTGTACTTCCGTAACCGTTACCAGGGGTTCCGGGCCGTAGATGTAAGAACCTTCCTGCTGCAACACCAAGCTGAAGTTCCGCTTGATCATTTCGGCTACCTGCCGTTGTCTTTTCGATTCCATGGTAAGGGGGTTTGCAGTAGGGAACGCCTGGGAGCGCGTGGGAGTTGCCCGAACGGGGTGTTTCTGAATAAGGACCGGCAGGCGGTGCGTTGCGCAGCTTGGAGGGGGGCAGGCTTGCTTGATCATTCTTTGTATTGCACCTGCGTCCGCGCCTCTGTCATTGTTCCTGTTTACCAAGCTCGGTAAAGCGGTAGGTGCAAAACAACATTGCCCGCTTCCCAGGCTGGCCGGGAAGGGGCAATATTGTTGCTACGGAGCGTCGGTACTAATCTTCACAATTCTCGTAGGCATTGATGGCGCCGTTGATTTCGTGGTTGAGCTTGATGGCAGCTTCATACTCACAGTAGCTGGCGATGGCCATGGGCTCCAAGTGGCACTCCCGGACATTTTCGTGTGCCTCATCCAGGGATTGGTTGACTGTTTCGTTGAAAACGGTCAGGCAGTCCTTATTGGCCATTGACATAAACGACAGACTCATCGCGAGGGCGAACAAGAGGCGGGGTAAATAATTGATTTTCATAATTTTTGCTTGAGGTGATAAATTATACTGCCAGACAAATACTTCCTCTCGCGGACGACCGCGAAGCGGCCCGGAACGGCATCAGGCTGCTACGTGTCCGCTTCGGCCGGCGAGCGCTCAAATTTGCCTAGCAGTGTGGGTGATAAATAAAAAATTGTCATGACCGCCCTTGTCATCCATTTTGAGAGAAACGGACAACAAGGGGGGTAGAGGGGTTACTGTTCCCGGTTCAGCAGGATGCGCTGGCTGAGTGCGGCCGGTGAACGTTCAGGATGACGATTGGTATAGAGGCGATTGACTTCCTCTTGCTTCTCTTTTCCGAGGGAGAAGTAATCGTAGTTAGCCTGGAGGCCGATTCGCGCTTCCCGGATTTCCTTCATTTGCCCGAAGAGGCGGGAGCCGCCCTGAATGTTTTTCAGTTGGGCTTCCGTTCCGGCCTCGTCGGCGCCGCCACGCGGGTTTTCGGCCAGCATCTTTTCGACACTTTGCATGTCGACCTGGTTGAGCGCAACGGTGGTCAGCATATTGTCTACGGCCGTCATGTATTTGGCGAATTCCTGGCTGGCAGCAATTTCTTCAGGACATTCCCGACAGGGTTCGGCGGCGAGTAAATCCTGGTGATCGCAGGAGGAGAAGGAGAGGGTGAGGCAAAGCATGGCCAGGCCCCAAAATGAGTATTTCATGTTGAGAAATATTTGGACATTGTCAGCAACGGGTGCCTGAACAACGTCGGTGATAGAAAGAAAGGAGTAATAGGGAGGTGCTTACTTAATTTGGTGATCGTTCCTTAGGGCAGGTCGGCGTCGGGGTAGGTTGCACTCAGGCACTGGTTGTACTCGACGTCTGCTTCGATGGCCGAAATACCTGACTCTAAAGCGCAGAGCCCCATCCCTTCGTAACCTTCAGCAGTGGCCATGCAGCCGGCTAATTCGATTAAGTTATCCCTGGTGGCCTTTTTATACTCGTCGTAACAAGGGCCGGTGGCTTTATCCACCTTCGTTTTTACCGGAAGGATGACGCCGTTGATAATGTGGGATTCGATGGAAACGCCGACGGGGCGGCGTTCAAGAAAGCGGTTGATATCCTCCGTCAGATCCTGGAGGTCTAGCTGACCGGCCATTTCCGTAACGGTGACCACCGGTTGCCGGGTCTTCGGATCAAGGTTCTCCTGGAGATAAGCCAGCAGCGCGAGGTAACCGGGGTGCTCGGAGAGCACCAATTGCTCCGGCGTAAAAGGGTCGGCCTCACGGGGTTGAAAATCAGCGGCGTCTTTTTCACAACTGAAGAAGGCCAGGGTGAGTAATAAGGATAAGCATAAGTACTTCATGATTGAAATTTTAAAAGTGAAATAAATGATTCATTAAGCGGGAGGTTTGAATAAATGGACCCGCTCGATGGGGTAAAGATGGGAGGAGAGCAGGGCCAAATACAAAGACATTTTCAGGCGGCCAGTTCCTCGTTTACTGATATTTATAAATTCTATAAAAATTATAAATTATTAAAAGTCAGGTAGTTGTGATTTTTTTTTTACACTTGTTTA
>JAUIIF010000669.1 GCA_030431945.1 Bacteroidia bacterium
TACTGTTACGGTATTTGCGGGATTTTGGTTTGGAGACGGAGGTGCTGGAAGTCAAATAACTGATGGCTGGCCAGGGTCGTTCTGCTTGTTCCAGTCCGGCTTAGGTCGCTGATCGGCCTGTCCCGGATAAAACCAGTCATGCCTGATGACTTTTTGAGGAGTATTCGGGGCATATCTAAGCAAGGTTATGCCGGCCAGCCTGCCAGAGACACTTTACCACCCCTTGCCCGCTTACCTTCCAGCGCCGTTTGGCAGCCGCTGCCGGCAATTTTTTACCGTGCGGTAAGGCCTGCTGCCGCTAAAAAGTTACTTCCTCTCCGTCCAGGAATAGTTTCGGAACCAACTGCCCGTCAATGTTTTCCATCAATAAGTTATTCAGCGCCATTTCGAAGGCAAAGGGAATATCATCGGGAGATTCTGCAATGCCGAGGTAAAAGCCCCCGGCAAAGCTGATGGCCAGATTGTCGGGAATTTCTTCCGCCATCCCGACCGCATAAATGCCGTTGGTGGAAATGGCTTTAGCCTGCTCCACACTTTCACAGGCATTGAGGACGACGACCTTGATTGTAAAGCGTTTTTTCAGCAATCGGAACATATTCGCCAGCGCGGCTCCCGGAACGACGTTTGGGTTGCCGTGCCGGTCTTCCAGTACAATCCCTGCGGGGTTAAATCCGTCGGTTTCCCCTACGCCGTGCCCGGCGAAGTGCACGTAGGTGGGGCGGTCTTCCAGCATTGTCTTGGTCAGGGTATCCGCCCGGGGTTCGAACTTGATCTTGAGGTTGAACTCCGGGGCACTATCTCCGAGTTCCGTCTGAATCTTAACGAACTCTTTTTCCAGCTGCAATTTACCCATGTTCCGGGGGTGGGACGCCAGAAATAAGATGGTTGGTACGCCCGGGGGTAAATCTTTTTCCCGGATCAGTGGAGGTACGGTGGTCTGGGGTTTATCGGACGGAGCGGAGTTTTCATTGTACTGGCTGATCATGGTCAGAATAGCTTTGGCCACCCTTCCTTTACCCCGCATGACTTCTTCCATCGAAATCAGGTTATCCATTCCCTGTTCGACGACACTCGTATAGTTGGAGTTCTGCATCGTCACCTGGTTGCGAAACTTATTGTCAGTCTCGTACAGGGGGTGCTGCCGTAAGGCGTCCAGGGCTTCCTCGTATCTTCCGTTAGAGATTAAATCTCGGATGTGTCCAAATTGGCTCATATCGTTGTCGCTGATGGTTTTCTGGTGAAACAGAGTGTGCCTGGCTCCGCAGGGCCAGGGGGAAACGGGGCTATTCCGGGAATAAGCGATCCAGGTACCCTTCGTAAACCTTAATGGCCGCCTCGTTGATAAAGTAGCTCATGTGATCGCTGCCAATGGCCTCGTGCAGACCGGTGAGGTTCGGAATTTGCTGTTGACTTTTCACGGAGACTGCCACATCAGTAGGGGACTGAAAGAAGACCAGGTCGAGGCCATCTTTCCAGTCAAGCTTGGCCATAATGCGCTGGAAAAAGGACAAGTCTTTGTCCGTAACGTCCGGGATAAGACGTATATCTCCGTTGATGAGCGAATACGGCACGTCTCCCCGTTTGCCTTTTTCTTCCAACATCTTGAGGAAGTCAGAGCCGATCTTCATTTGTTTCAGCGTTTCCAGCGCGTTGTTCACGAACCAGCGCAGGCCAAGCAAGGGAGCCAGGTACGGAGCGTAGGCTGCCCCGGCCGCCAGCGCCCGGGAGAGGAGTGGGGTCATCCACTGGGCCGCGTTGCCGTAGGGGCTGCCCCCATTGGGAGTACCGAACTGCAGCAAGTGACTCACCACCTGCTTACCGTGCAGAATTTCGATGAAACAGCGGGAGACCAGCCCGCCCATGCTGTGGGCATAAATGTGCAAGGTCTTCCCGTGACCGTTCCCCAGGCCAATATCTTCCAGCTGTTGCTGCAGGTCTTGCGCCGTTTCCATTAGTGGTGTCTTCAGGTTTTCGTAGTCGTAAGCCAGCACGATTTCATACTGCTGTTGTACGGGGCTACCGTCGGGCATTTTTGCCCGTTGCAGGATGGCGGGTGCGGTCGTCGTATCACCAATTATGCCGTGCACGAACAGGGCGATGGGTTTAGCCGTCTGCGCTACGGCTTCTTTGATGAGCGCGGCATTGCCGGAAGTGTATTCCACTTTCAGGTCTGGGCTGATCTGTACCCGGCGAAGTTTATTCAATTGTCCGACCGGCCAGGGCAGGTAGTCACTCACCACTTTACGGAAGAACAGTTTAATGGAGCCTCCTAAGCTGCGCGTATACTGCTCCGGAACGGGTTTCGGGAGTTGTTGCACGATCATTTCGCCGGATACCAAATCCGGGAAGCCGACCGGGTAGTACTGGCCTGCTTCTTCGTCGTAGGCCATGATCAGTGCGCCGTCTTCCACGGCGCCGGCGGCCTTCAGCCGGAGTGGCGTGGCTGCGGTGATTTTGTCCTCGTTGCTGACGCCAAAAAGCTGAACCATATCCAGGGGCGTTTCACTGGCGGCCATGTTGCGGGTACTGACCAGGCTCAGGGGGGCCAGGTGATAACCTTCCGTCGGGCAGGGCGAGGCCGTACCGGAAGTAAGTGCCCGGGTAGTGCTGAGGGAAGCATCCAGCATAATTTCTCCTACGGAAAAGTCTGCCGGGGCCTGCATTATTTGAACCGGCTGCCCTGCTTCTTCGGCACCGTACATCTTCACCCTGCCGTTGGCCATGAGGGGGCGGAAAATCGTAAGTGGAATGTTTTTGACGCCCCAGCGATCG
>JAUIIF010000670.1 GCA_030431945.1 Bacteroidia bacterium
AAAGCAAACAAAAGTACACAAAAAAGGTATGATTTTTCTTTGTTTCACCGTATTAATTACACTTACTATTATTCCTTTATTTACAGCAGGCTTTTTAACAAAATCAGCAGCCTCGATAGCAAGTGATAAAGTCCCACCCTGCAGAAGCAGCGTAGTTAAACCACTTTGACTTAGGCATACAACACGGCAGATCATTTATCGCTCTCCACCTAACTTTACCGCATGCAGCTGCCTTCCCCCTCCCCTTTTCTCGACGCGCTTTTCTCAAAGCTCCACCCCGATCCGCACGCCCTGGACCATCTGGTCCTTGACCATCTCTGCTACCGGGTCGAGACCACTGCCCGGTACGAAACCCTCCGGGATCAATTGCTTGCGGACCATAAGTTGCTGGTAGAAAGCATCATTAACGGCCGGAGGATTGCGACCTTCCGAATGGCCCAACCCTTCAAATATCAGCAGCGTAACATCTGGCTGCTTGAGCTTCCGGAGCCCAAGCCATCCAGCCCTTACCGCGAGGGATGGGAGCACGCCGAATTCGTTACTGACCGGCCCCTAACAGAATTTGGCCGTTGGTTGCAGGAGCACCTGGGCGTCGCTGCAGCAGCTATTGACGCTTCCGGAATGGACAAAGCCCTGAATGCTGATCTCCGCCTGCGTTTACCCGGCAGTATCGGCGTTAAGTTCCATGAACTTTCTCTGGACCAGGTGATTAACATAGAATTGGCGGGAGCCAGCGAACAAGATCAACTCCCTTTGCCTTAACTTCACGTACCAATCCCTGCTAATGAACCGACGTCATTTCCTGTCTTCCGCTGCCACTGCTGCCCTGGCGGCATCCCCCGTAAGCCGACTCTTCAGCCGTGGCTACCGCCCGGCTGCTGACGGGGCCTTCAAATTATTGCGCAGCAATGTAGGTTACTACACTAATCGTGGTGGCACCATCGGTGTTTACCTTCCGGGGGGAATGCCGGAAGGCGGCGCGATTGTAGACACCCAGTTCCCGGAACAGGCACAAGCCTTGCTGGCGACCCTGCGGGAACAGGGAACGCTCACTAAACTCGGGGTACTGGCCAATACGCACCACCACGGAGACCACACGGGCGGCAACGGCATTTTTGCAGAACTGGCGGATACCTACGTTTGTCATGAGCGCGCAAAGCAAAACCTGGTGGACAACCTGGCAAAAAGCGAGCAGGCCGGCTCCCTGCCACTTCCATCCACGACCTTCCAGTCAGGATGGTCGACCAATATGCCCGACGGGAAGGAAAGCATCAGTCTGCGCCATTTCGGTGCGGCCCACACCGGTGGTGATGCGGTGATTCACTTCGAGAATGCGAACGTGGCGCACCTTGGCGACCTGCTCTTCAACCGCCGCTTCCCCTACATCGACCCTGGCGCCGGCGGCGATATTCTCAACTGGGCCGCGGTGATGAAAGACGTGCGGAAAGCTTACGATAAAGACACCTTGTTCATCTTCGGCCACGCCGCAGAAGGCTACCCCGTTATTGGGACGGCAAGCGACATTAAGGCATTCGAGCTTTACCTGAAATCGCTCCATAAGTACGTGAAGAAGGAAAAAAGAAAAGGGACCAGTCTGGAAGACCTGCAGGCGAAAACCACCACGATACCCGGGGCACCCGAATGGCAATTCGGCGAACGCCTGCGGGATGTTAACCTGCAGGCTATGTGGGATCTCCTCTGATGAGGCCCCAATCCAATCAGTAAAGAACCTTCTTACCGGCGGTAGTTTTCCTCCTGCCACTCCATTGGCCGGTCTCCCGTATGGGTTACACCGCTACTGCTCCGTCCAGCGCCCCGGCGCATCATCACTTTCCCTTACCAGTTTGCCACTTCGCCATCCCGGAAAAACCCGCCGGTAGGACCATCCTGAGGCAGGAGAGCGGCCCACAGGATGCTGGCGGCGCCTTCTGCTACCGAGCGCGGGGCCTCCGGCCCGCCCATATCCGTACGTACCCACCCGGGGCAGACAGCGTTGACTTTTACGTTTGTCTCTTCCAGGTCCGCGGCCATTTTCTTCGTCAGCATATTCAGGGCGGCCTTTGACAGGGAGTAGGCCGGTGTACCGGGCCAGGAATCCGCAAAAGATCCGGAAGAACTGGATACGTTTACGATCCGGCCATTATCACTTTTGCGCAGCAGCGGCAGCAGGGCCTTACTCAGGCGCCAGGGCCCCAGGGTATTGACCTGGATGGCTTCTTCAACAATGGCGAAGTCAGCCGTCAGGGTGTTCTGAAAAGTGTCATAGTGAATGCCGGCGTTGTTCACGAGCACATCCAGATGATCATACCTCTCGGTCAGGTATTCCTTCAGTTCCGCGATACTTTGCCCGTCAGCTACGTCTAGCTGGTGGAAGTCCACCGCCAGGTTTTCCCGGCGGAATGATGCTGCTACCGCCCGGCCGCTCTCCGAGCGGCTGGTAAGGACAACGGTGAAGCCCTTGAGGGCGAGTTGACGAACAGTTTCCCGGCCAAGACCGCGATTGGCACCGGTAACGAGGGCATAAGGCATAGTGGCATGAATTAGTAAATGGCAAGATGTAGGGGGTACAACCAATGCGGGAAATTAGTTCGGCTGCCAGACCGTATTTCTAGCCGGATCAAAGCTACATTTACCCTTCCGACCCGGCGTTGCCAGTCTTGCAACCAAGTTGTTGAACTTTGCCTTACCCCCCTTGTTGCACCTGCGTTCGCGCCCACAAAAAAAAGCACTTCATGAGACTACTATTCCCCACCCTATGCCTCCTATTCCT
>JAUIIF010000671.1 GCA_030431945.1 Bacteroidia bacterium
GTTCAAGGGTGACTACCTTGCCGGCCGCAATACTGTGGTGCATGGCCGGAGCACCGGCGGGTTCCACGCCGTATAGCTTCGTCGTAGGGCTCAGCTGGCTGAAGACACTGCCGACCCCGGCACTCAGCCCGCCGCCACCGACGGCCATCAGCAGAAAATCAACGTGCCCCGGTGAATCGTTCAGGATCTCCAGGCCCACCGTTCCCTGCCCGGCAATGGTGTCCGGGTCATCAAAAGGGTGTACGTACGTCAGGCCCCGTTCATCACGGGCCTTCATGGATTCTGCGTAAGCATCGTCGTAAGTGTCTCCGATCAGTACCACCTCCACAAACTCGCGGCCAAAGGAGCGGACTTTCCGGACCTTTTGCATCGGCGTAACCGCCGGCATGAAAATGGTACCCTTTATCTTCATTTTCGCACAGGCACTCGCCACCCCCTGGGCGTGGTTGCCGGCACTGGCACAGACTACCCCGCGCTCTTTTTGCTCAGCGGAAAGCTGAGACATCTTGTTGTAAGCACCCCGGATTTTATAGCTGCGGACTTCCTGCAGGTCCTCCCGCTTCAGGTAAATTTCCGCTCCGTACAGCTCGCTCAGCCGGTGGCTGCGTTGCAATGGCGTATGGAGGGCAACCCCGCGCAGGCGCTGCGCAGCGCGCATCACTTCGTCAACGGGAATTAATTTGGTGACAGCGGTGGAGGACATAGTGATAAAGATACAGTAGAGAGGGTTGTGCTACAGCTCCGGGCCGACCGTTCAGCTGCAGCGCATTAACTCCCCGGCTTGGCGAGCTAACAAAGAAACGCCGGCAACGCAAGAAGCATTACCGGCGTTTTGGTCAATCGCTCAGGTTTTTAGTATTAGTTGTTTTCCGGGCGGAGGCTGCGGACGGTACGTCCGGCCTGCCACATTTCACTTTCGTGCAGCTCTTTCAGTTCCGCTTCCAGCTTTACCCGGTAATCGGGCTGGGAGTTGGAGTCGATGCTGCGTTGGGCTTCCTCGCCGGTGGCGACGCTGCGGTACAGGTCTTCAAAGACTGGCCGGGTGGCGTCGCGGAACTTATCCTTCCAATCCAGCGCTCCGCGCTGGGCCGTGGTGGAGCAGTTGGCGTACATCCAGTCCATGCCATTTTCTGCAACCAGTGGCATCAGGCTCTGGGTCAGTTCTTCAACGGTTTCGTTGAAGGCCTCCGAAGGGGTATGACCATTTTCCCGGAGGACACTGTACTGGGCTTCAAAAATTCCCTGGATGGCGCCCATGAGGGTGCCGCGTTCGCCCGTAAGGTCGGAGTAAACCTCCCGCTGGAAGTTGGTCTCAAAAAGGTAGCCGGAGCCGACCCCGATGCCGAGGGCAATTACGCGTTCGTACGCCCGTCCGGTCGCATCTTTGTCAATGGCATAGCTGGAGTTAAGACCACGGCCCTGCAGGAACATGCGGCGCAGGCTGGTTCCAGAACCTTTTGGAGCCACCAGAATGACATCTACGCCCTCGGGCGCAATGATCCCCGTCCGGTCATTGTACGTAATGCCAAAACCGTGGCTGAAATAAAGGGCCTTTCCGGGGGTCAGGTAGGGCTTCAGCTTCGGCCATACTTCAATCTGTGCTGCGTCGGACAGCAGGTACTGAATGATGGTGCCGCGTTCAGCTGCTTCCTCAATCGGGAAGAGGGTCTCTCCGGGAACCCAGCCATCAGCAACCGCTTTGTCCCAGCTGGCGCCACCCTGGCGCTGGCCGACAATCACGTTAAAGCCATTGTCCCGCAGGTTAAGGCTTTGACCCGGCCCCTGTACCCCGTAGCCGATCACGGCGATGGTTTCATCCTTTAGGGTCTCCAGTGCTTTTTCAAGGGGGAATTCCTCCCGCAAGACGACTTTTTCTTCTGTGCCGCCGAAATTGAGCATTGCCATTTTCTATTTTTTTAGTGGTTCGCAAAGATGCAAAAGAGAGGATAAAGGACTTAGGTTAAATCATAAGATATTTACGATGGCTAGTAGGCTGCATCCTGCGTTCAGGGCCGGAAAAGGAAAGTTGGCTCAGCTGCCTGCGGTACGCCATAACCAGCGTAACCATCTTTTGCTGACCGTGACCGGGCAGGAGCTACCTTAAGCATGGCGGGAAGAAAGGCCGCAACGGGTTTGTGCCGCCTGGGAAGGCCCGGACGTATCTCCTTAAATACGTTTTCTGATGAGGAGAGTACCGGTGACCAGGCGGTCTTCTAAATTTGGATGAAATTGAGCCTGTAACTGAACACCCAAAAGCACGCGCTGACTCACCTTGAACTCAAGGCCGCCGACCAGCGGAACGCCTAACGCCTGCTTATTACTGGTGACAAATTCCTGCGATTGCCCGAGGATGTCTGAGCTCGCAGAAAAATCAACGGTTAGCAATTCCCGGTAAGTATGGCTGCGGGACAGGTAGGCCAGGCCGGCCCCCAGGTAACCTTGTACGGTTTCCTGACGGATGATGTGATAGCGAAAAGTAGCTCCCGCGGTAAAGGCCCTCAACTCATTAGCTGCGGGAAAGGTATAGCGCTTTTCGACGTCGTTAAAACTAGTTACCCCGAATACATAGCGGTCATTTTCGAACAGCCGGCCTTTGTGCCCCAGGTACAGGGCAAAGGGGGCAACGGAGAGTTTAGGCGAGAGTCTTATCGCCACTTGTACGGACAGGCAGGGCATTAAATCACCTTCCGCAATATTGCCTAAACTGCTGTTTTGTGGCCTGCCTTCTCGCAGGAAAATTGTTCTCGTAAAATCCGAATAAGTAG
>JAUIIF010000672.1 GCA_030431945.1 Bacteroidia bacterium
TCTACGCCGACCAGGTCAGGCATTTCTTTGAGAAAGACGCCCAACTCACCCGTTATTTTCACGACACCCTGGCCAATGGCAAGTGGAACCACCTGATGGCACAAACACACATCGGCTATACGAGTTGGAACAACCCGCCGGTTAATAAAATGCCCGCCGTCGCTTACTTGCAACTACCGGAGAGGGCTGTTTTGGGCTACACCGTTGAGCACGGCAGCCGTGGCAGACGCCCCGGTACGGGGCTTTACGCCAGGCGTTTCCCGACGTTTGATCAGCTCAACGACCAGGCGTACTACGTAGAGATTTTCAATGGTGGCAAAGCGCCATTAGACTATACCATCAGTACGCCGCAGGAATGGATAAAGCTTTCGGCTACTGCCGGTACGGTTACTTTTGAAGAGCGGGTTTACGTCAGTATCGACTGGGAAAAGGCTCCGCAGGAAAGTACGGCCGGTGAACTGGTGATTGCCGGAGCAGGCAGGCGTTTTACGGTGGCCGTGCCAATACGGACGGCCCCTACTGATGCCTCCGGATTTCTGGAAAATAACGGGGTGGTGGCCATCGAAGCGGCACACTTTACGGACAAGAAGGAAACGCCCGCAGTAAGCTGGGTGGTCGTTCCCAATCTGGGCAAAACGAAGGCGGGGGTAACCGTCTCTCCGGCTAATGCCGAGCGGCAGCAGCCCGCTACCGGAGCCCCCAGCCTTGAATACACCTTTACCTTGTTCGAAGCAGGAGACCTGGAAATTACGACTTACCTTGCTCCGACCCTGAATTACCAAAAGAATGAAGGGCTGAAATTTGCCATCGCGGTGGATGATGAGGCACCCCAAATCATTAACCTCCACGAAGGGGAAGACCAACCGGACTGGGAGTACCCCGAGTGGTGGAATAAGTCCGTCACCGACCACATCAAGCTAAAGACCTCCCTGCACCAAGGAATTGGTGAGGGGAGCCACCGGCTCAGGGTCTGGATGATAGACCCCGGCGTCGTTTTCCAAAAATTCGTCCTCGACCGGGGAGGGGTAAAGGCTAGTTACTTAGGGCCTCCGGAGAGCAAGGTTATGGCACAAGAATAAGCCGGCACCAAGACTGCTTTAACCTGCTCCTGAAAACATCCACCATGCACCGTGTTGTACTGCTTATCCTGGCCCTGCTGCTTTTCCCGGCACCTGCGGCCGCGCAAAAGAAAAGCCCCCCGACCGGCGTCACCTTCACGACGACCGACAGTGTGCTGCAGCGCATCTACCAGCGGGCTGAACTACTGGCCCGCGCAAACATTGTTGACTACCAGGGCCGCCAGGCCATGATGGAAGGGGGCAGCTACCTTCATTTCTGGCTGGAGACCCAGCCCATGGCCGGGGCCATGTACGCCAAGCGCAACCTGGCGGTGGCCAGGACCAACGTGGAGATTTTCCTGGACCATCAGCGGGGGGACGGACGTTTCCCCGGCGTCGTTTACCGCCGCCCGGAAGGAATTGTACCTAATTACGCTCAGTTTCAGGGGCACTACCTGGCCAACGCTGCGCTCGACCTCTATTACTGGCTCGGGCGCGACACGGCCTACCTCCGCCGCGTCTACCGTGCCCTGGAGCAATTCGACGCCTACCTCTGGCGCACCCGGGATACGGACGGTAACGGCTGCCTGGAAACCTGGTGCCTGTACGACAACGGAGAAGACCACGCCGAACGCTTCAACGGTTTTCCTAATGCCTGGGCGCTCGAGGTACCTCCCACGCCGGAACGTGCCGCGGCGCTCTCTCCCGCCATGCTGAAGACCATTACCAAATCCGAAGCGTACGATCCGACCCGCGAGATGGTGGTCCCCATCGAATCGATGGACATCATGTCCTACTCCTACTCCAACCGCGCGGTGCTGGCGCTCATCGCCGCCGAACTTGGCAACGGGCGCGCTGACTACTGGCGGAGCCAGGCGGAGGTGGTAAGTGAAAAGCTCCGCCAGTATCTCTGGGATGAAGAAAAAGCTGCCTGTTATGACCGCGATAAGCACAATACGGTAATGCCCATCCTGCTGCACAACAATCTCCGGTGCATGTACTTTGGCAGCTTCAGCCAGCAGATGGCCGATGCCTTCGTGGCCCGCCACCTGATGAACCGGAAAGAATTCTGGACCCACCTGCCGCTGCCCTCCGTAGCCGCCAACGACCCGGCTTTCCGTAACATTCCGGAAAACAACTGGAGTGGTCCTGCCCAGGGACTTACCTTTCAGCGTGCTATCCGGGCCCTGGAGCGGTATGGCCACTTTGCTGAGCTGACGCTGCTGGGGGATCGTTTTCTGGCCACCATTGCCGCCTCCGGCCGTTTCACCCAGCAATTCGATCCTTTTACCGGGGAGGCCGATGTCTCGCGGGATCAGTACGGACCGAGCATCCTGACGGCACTGGAACTCATTTCGCGACGTAGCGGCATCCACTTAGCCCGGGGAAACATCTACTGGTCAGCGCTGGAAGATGGCCACGACTTTACCTACGAGCAAACCTGGAACGGGGAGACCTACACCCTGACGGGAGCCGGTAATACGGCTACGGCCCTGCGGAACGGGCGGGTGCTGTTTTCCTTTACCCGCGGCGTGCGGGTGATGACCAACGGGCAGGGCGTAGCGCGGGAAATTTCGGGTGTTGCCCCCCGCAAACAACGCATCCGGTTGACGGATGCCGGGGGAACGACGACCCTGCGCATCCAGCCCAATGAAGTCTATAGCAGGCAGACCAACGGGCGCTTCCGAAAAGTAGCCAAGGTAGCGT
>JAUIIF010000673.1 GCA_030431945.1 Bacteroidia bacterium
AGGGGATGCGCAACCCGAAATTATTGTGGCGGGAGAATGGATGCCTTTGTCCATTTACACAAAATCCGGGGACAGCTACGTGCTATCCTCTACCTCTCCCACCACTGCCTCGGGCATCTGGCGCAGTTTGCTGCTCGTGGATCTGGACGGAGATGGGCAACGGGAAATAGTTGCGGGTAACGAAGGCCTGAACAGCCGCTTCCAGCCAACGCCGGCACAACCGGTAAAAATGTACGCTGCTGATTTTGACGGCAACGGCCGCGTAGACCCCATCGTTACCGTTGCAGACCCTGCGGGCAAGCTGGTTCCGCTTACGGCAAAAGCCCTTTTTCTAAAACAATTACCGGGGCTGAAGAAAAAATTCGTCCGTACCCGGGCCTACGCCCGGGCGGGCATCGAAGACATCTTCACGCCCGCTGAACTGGAAAAGGCTTCGGTCTTTACCCTCAATACCCTGGCCTCTGCGGTTTTTAAGCGCAACGGAAAGGAATGGCAGTCTACTGCACTCCCTAATTCCGCACAACTGGCACCGGCGCGGTCAATTCAATCCCACGATGTTAACGGTGACGGCTTGCCGGATCTGTTGCTCGTGGGTAATGACTACGGCGCCCAGGTCGAAACCGGAAGGATGGATGCTGGCACCGGAACCTTACTGCTGAACGATGGCAAAGGAGGTTGGCAGGAGACCAGTAACCGGGACCACGGCTTCTGGGCCACTCAGGACGCCAGGAAACTCATCGGTATTCCACTAGCTACTGGTGAACGGGGTTGGCTCGTGGCCAATAACAATGACTCGGTCGCGCTCTTTCTGGAGCAGTAGGGCCACCCGGAGCGAGCGGCTGAACGGGGAGGGGGCATTTTTATCGGTACCTGGCCAGCTGGGTGGCGGGTAGGCAGCACTTTTTCAGCGGAGAAATTCTATTTCTCCGTCGGCACCCAAGCGGGCCCGCACCGCGCGGAAGCGGCCCAGCTCCTCCCGTTGCCGGCGCTGTACCGTGTAGTTGGCCGCCCGGAGCACGTCGGAGCGGATTTTTCCAAAGCTGGTGGGTAAGGTCTGCTCTCCCGGGCCCACGGCCAGGCAGCACACCAGCGGCGCTTCCATATCCTCACTCAGCCGGTAACAAAAACTGTCCATGGCTAAGCGTACGGCCACCTCACCATTGTGGTCAATCAGGGCTAGGGGCACCTTCCGGCCGGCCGGAACGAGCAGGGTTAGCGGACGCTTGTGGTAGGCCAGCAGGGTGAACAGACGGGGATGGATTTTCGGACACCAGTCGAACAAGGTTTCCGGATCAGCGAAGACAAGTTCCGGCCGGTTCAGGCCGGCGGGAGGGCAAACTTCCAGCAAGCGCTGACAGGCGGCTGGATGGTGGACGCTTGCGGTAAGCTGCCAAAGATTGGCCGTAGGTAATAACACCAGGCCACCAGCGTGTAAGGTGGAAAGGGCCCGGTAGCCCAGGGGGGGCAACGGATGGTGCATTTCGGGAAGTGGGTTAGTCCTTATGTTCATGCTTATTTTTGGAAAGGGACCGGCCCAAATCGGAGCCGTTACCAGGGTTTCGATATACTTTTCGTGAGGCTGCCACCCATCTTAGCCTCCCGGGCAGCGGGAGGGTTGACAATGGGGAGGCTTTAGTTTCCAGGACTATAATAATGTCAGCTACCGCCTAAAAGTGGAAATAAACCTTTCTGGCAATAGCTTTCAGACTAGGAAACTGTATTTTACCGTTCAGATTGTACCCTCCCTAAAATTTTAAGATTGAGCTTGCTGAAACTATTACCTCAAACCCTCATCCCGCTCTTTTTACTGACGCTTTTGCCAGGTGGGCACTTAGTCGCCGGTCATATCGTCGGAGGTGAGTTTACCTACTCTTGCCGCGGCTGGAGGAACAACGACCCCGGTACCGGGGTCAAGGTCTACGATGTGCGGATCAATATGTACCGCGATTGTGTAGGGGACGGCGCGTACTTTGACGGCGTATCCACCGGCCCCAGTACGGGACCGGATGGTTTTTCCAGTTCTCCCGGGCACATTTCCATTTATGAAGGGCGTACGCTCTACGAACCTACGTTAGCGATTTTGCTGGACAGCGCAGAAGATATTGACATCAATCTCGGGAACCCCTGTCTGGTCCTGACCGAAGAAGTTTGTCAGCAAGTCGGGGTCTACGAATTTACCGTCGAGCTACCCGTTTCCAACCAGTCCTATACGCTCGTGTACCAGCGTTGTTGCCGCAATGAAGCCATCATTAACCTGCGGCAGGCAGATGAAATCGGAACCACCTATTTCATCACCATCACCCCGGAGGCCCAACAGGTGTGTAACGCCAGCCCGGTGTTCAACATCGACCCCCCCATCGCCATCTGTGCCAACGAACCCTTTCAGATCGACCTGGGAGCGACCGATCGGGAAGGCGACAGCCTGGCTTACTTTTTCTGCGATGCGGTCGTGGGCGGTGGCCGGGACGGCCTCAACGGCAACCAAACTGCTACCACCTTCGATGATATCGTGCCGCTGATCGAATCCCCTCCCCCCTACACCCCCGCGCAGTGGGGCGCGCCCCTGTTTACCGTTAACAACCAGCTGGGGGTGGGGAGTACCCTTTCCATTGATCCCGCTACCGGTCTCCTGGAGGGCGTCCCCATTTTCCGGGGAACCTTTGCCCTGGCCGTGTGTATCGAGGAGTGGTCTCAGGACAGTGTCCCGATTCTCCTCAGTGAAACAAAACGGGAATTTCAACTGACGGTTAACCTTTGCGGCAATC
>JAUIIF010000674.1 GCA_030431945.1 Bacteroidia bacterium
TTTTTGGTTATAGTCCGCATCACCGCGGCTGTCGGTGTGGGAACCAAGCTCAATAACCATGTCCGGATATTGCTCCATTAATTCCTGCACCACCCGCAGGTCCGGCTCTGCTTCCGGCAGAATATCGGCCTTGGCGAATTCGTAAAGGATGTTTTCCAGCGTGATGGCCTCGTCAATATCCACCGTATCGTAGAATACGGTAGGCACCGCTGGCGCCGGCAGCGGCTTCAGGAAAAATATGTGTTGAATTTCTTTACTCTCCGTCAGGCCCAGGGTGTTCAACTCAACCGTGTCCGGATAGTAACCAGGGTGCGTTGCCACAACGGAATACATGGTTTCCAGCTCCAGGCCGAAGTCAAAACGGTTACCGTCATCCCGGGTTTTCTGCTGGCCGGCGCCAACGGGGGCGTCGTTAAGGAGAGGCTGTAGTTCAATGGTACCCGTGGTCAGTGGCTCCTTGGCTTCGTTGAATAAACCTACGACCAGGTTTGCGTAAAGACTGGCAATCTGGAAGCCGTAAATGTCATCGCAGCAGGTTTTGCTCTTCACGGAGCGGCCACCTTCGCGGTTGCTGGTCATGAACCCGACGAGTCCGTCGCCAAAAACACTCAGGCTCTGGTCGTCCACGAAGCTGTTAAAGCCGGGCCCCATGTTTTCCGGAGTGCTCCAGGCACTGCCGTTCCAGGCGGTGTAAAAAAGGTCAAAGCCGCCCATAGTGGGGCGGCCGTTGGAGCTGAAGTACAGCGTACCGTCAAAGTAAAATGGGGTATCATCATCACCGATGGTATTGACCGTTTCGCCCAGGTTAACGGGGGCTCCGAAGCGCCCCTCCCCTTCGTAAGGGGCGTAGTAGATGTCCCGGCCGCCAAAGCCGCCGTCCATATCCGAAACGAAGAAGAGTACTTCCTGGCCAAAAAGCTGGCCGGGAGCCGGCTGCAGGGCCAGGTGGTCATCCCCATTGATCCCGGAGACAGGGTTGCCGCTCTTCCAGCCATTGTCGTCTACGTCGGACATGTAGATCTTTGCTTCCGCAATCCGGTTGCTTTCCATCCGAATCCGGTTGAAGAACAGCCGGCGACCATCCGCGCTGAGGGCTGGATTAGCCGTGTGTACGCCCGGACGATTAACTTCCTTCCCCAGGGCATTAGGTTTCCCCCATTTCCCTTTGTCGTCTTGTTCCGACATGAAAATACGGCTAAAGGAACCTTCATCATTGGCACTTCCCTGGGGTACCGGTGCCGTGGCCTGCCAGGTCGAGAAGTATAAAGTCTTCTCATCATCGCTCAGAATCGGGGAGTACTCACTGAAGGAACTGTTGATGCGCCCTTCCAGAATTTCCAGCGTCACCTCACTGGTCTCCTGCGGAGCGTCGCGGTATAGCTTGATGCCCTCCAGCTCAATCATCGTCAGCGCTTCCAGACGCTCGTCTGTGTTGTGCAGCAGGAAATTCTCGAAGTAAGTACGTGCTTCATCGTACTGACCATCCATTTTCAGGGCACGGCCATAGTGGTAGCGGTGCACATTATTGGTGGTATCGGAGGGCTCTGCCCGCCGGAACACCTGCTTGTAAACGCGGACAGCGGCCTTAATGTCCCGCAAATTGAGGTTCATCAGCGCGATGACCGGCTGCAGCGGCAAATCGTCGTCCTGGTCCAGCGCCGTTTCGTAGTTTTCCAGCGCAATGAACCAATTGTCCATCGAACGGGCACTATCGGCAGCAATGAGTAGCTTCTCTATGTTCGAAGTTCCGGACAGGGGCTGGGCGGCCAGTGGCAGAACAAAAATGATGAGCAGGAACGTGAAGAAAATGTGTTTCATCGGTAGGATGCTGAAAGTAGAAGTTGTAAGCCGGTACACGTCAACGAAGACTTAGACGGACCAGGCCTGCGGGCCAATTTATTTTGCCGGCCGCTCCTGCGCCCAAGGCGATGGAGCAACTGACGGAAAGGTACTGCTTAAAAAACCTGCGCCGCCGGTATCCGGAGGTATAACGCTCCACCAGGACTGCAGGGTCTAAATAAGCCGTTAAAGTCTGGGACACAGAATCGTGGGCACCACCTCCGGCTTCTTGTAGATGTTGAAGACGTAGGCCAGCCCGAGTTCAAAGGCGCCCTGATAACTGTTGGCATTACGTGCCTGGCTCAGGGTGATGTCGTAGGAGAGGGCCGTCCGCAGGCGATCCGTATCCAGACCGACCATCACCTTGGCGGCATCCGCCGTCCGGTAACCAAGGCCCAGACGGAGATCGAGGTCTTGCTTCAGGTTCCGGCTGCCCCAGGCCTGCAGGGACACGGAGCTGGTACCGGCGCTGGACTGGAAAAAGGCCGTGGGCTGAAAGCGCCACTTTTCACTCATCTCCAGGTCTACCCGGGCGTGGGCGTGAATGGTGGGTTTGCGTTTGCGACTTTCCCGCTCGTTAACCGGAATATTTGGCTCTCCGTTTGGCATCGTATCTCCTGGCATCCGTTCTATCTCAACCAGTGCCCGCCGGTCCGGATTCGTCAGGTGCAACATCGAAACGCCGGCTTCGAAAACGTTGTTGGTTTTCTTATCCAGCAGCAGTTTCAGCTTCACCCCTACGTTCAGGTCGTTGTAACTCAGATTGTTGTTGCCGCCGTTCGGGTTGTCGGGCATCCCGATCATTTCGGGAGACCGACCTTCAAACACTTCCTGTTGGGCTATTGACCCGTCGGGCATGGTCAGGCCGTAGGAAGTACTGCCGTACTGCGCGCCGAGGGTCAGGATG
>JAUIIF010000675.1 GCA_030431945.1 Bacteroidia bacterium
CCGGAATATCGGACTGGTGGTTTTGCAACAGTTCGCACAGGCGAGGCAATCAATTTCCCGAAACACTTCTTCGTGCAGGTCGTGAAACTGTTCATCCAGATCTCTGGGTGGACGGGCCTTGAGCCGGGCAAAGAATTTCTTATTGCCTTTCAGCGCTTCACTTGCGTGGGTAAGTTGCTTGTGGACGTCCATAGATCCGGAGGGGCTTAGCTGGCCCTGCTTGTACGCAGGAAATTAAACGGCAATGGGGGCTTTGATACCGGGTAGGGGGTCATACCCCTCGAGGATAATATCGTCAAATTCAATCGCAAAGATGTCCGGTGCACCTTCCCGGAAGGACAGCGTAGGAAGGCTTCTGGGCTGGCGGGCCAGCTGGGTTCTGGTTTGCTCCAGATGGTTGCTGTACAGGTGGGCATCGCCTAATGTATGGACAAAGTCACCTACGCCCAGGTTACACGCCCGGGCAACCAGGTGAGTGAGCAGGGCATAAGACGCAATGTTGAAGGGGACCCCCAGAAAGGTGTCAGCAGAACGCTGGTAAAGCTGACAACTCAGTTTGCCCTCCGCCACGTAAAACTGAAACAGGGTGTGGCACGGTGGTAGCCCGGCCTTGGCCATTTCCGGAATATCGGCGGGGTTCCAGGCCGTAACAATGTGCCGGCGCGAGTCGGGCCGCTGCTTAATGGACTCAATGACCTCGGCCAGTTGGTCCACGCCGTTAAAATTGCGCCACTGGCGACCGTAGACGGGGCCAAGTTCTCCGTACTGCGCCGCAAAGTCGTCCTCGGCAATTATTCGCTCAACAAACGCCTTCATAGCTGTTTTCCAGGCGGGGGAGTGCTTGGGGAATTGCCCGGTGAGTCCGTTGGTTTCCAGATAATGCTGAAAGGGCCACTCATTCCAGATGCGTACCCCGTTTTTAACGAGGTAGCGAATATTGGTGTCGCCCCGAATAAACCACAGCAGTTCGTGGACTACACTTTTCCAGTGCACGCGCTTGGTCGTCAACAGGGGGAAGCCTTCCTCCAGGTTGAAACGCATCTGGTAGCCAAATACCGAAAGCGTACCCGTCCCCGTGCGGTCCCCTTTCTGGACGCCCTCGTCGAGAATATGCTGAAGTAATTGAAGGTAGGTTTGCATGCAGTCTTTATTCGGGGATGGCTGAATTAGGACCAATTGTCGGCCCGGAAATATCCTGGGCACAAAGTATCGCTTTTTTGGGGGTTGGTGCCTGGTCAGAAGGCACGAAAGTAGCGGATTTCCTACGTAAAAGAAGAAGCTTGGGTACTAAATGAGGACGGATGGCAAGGGACGTATGCCGACATTATGGACGCTTTGGCAACAATTTGACGCTAAAAATCACAACCTAATCAGGGCTAAAGCCATTACTTCACCACGAATGAAGTGCATTACCCCGGGACGAAGCGGCGGGTGACAATACAGCATTGTCTTCGTCCAATTTTTAGACGTTGCCCGAAAACCAAATTGACTAAACATGAACTATCAACCCTTTCTCAACAAAACTGCGATCGTTACCGGTGCGGCCAATGGTATTGGCTTTGCTATTGCTCAGCACCTGGTCGCAGAAGGTGCAAACGTCGTCGTTAACGACCTGGACCACAAGGCCGCTGCGGCCGCCGTCATTAAATTAAATGCCGGCCACGAAGTACAAGCGTACGCTTTCCCCGGCGATGCCGGAGACCCTGCCTTCATTGAAAAAATGGTAGACTTCGCGGCCAACATTACCAACAGCCAACTGGAAATGGTGGTCGCCAATGCGGGCCTGACCGAATTTGGTGACTTCTTCGATTTTACGCCAGAGAGTTTTGCAAAAGTCGTTAACCTCAATTTACGCGGAACGTTTTTCCTCTGCCAGGCTGCCGCCCGCCAGATGCGGGATCAGTCCAGCGGTGGAAACATTGTCCTGATCGGTTCTAATGTAGGTGCACGCGCTTACCCGAACCTGGCCGCCTACGGTATGTCAAAAGCCGGCATCAGCATGCTCGCCAAACAGCTTACCCTGCCGCTCGGCCCACTGGGCATCAGCGTAAACTGCGTAGCCCCCGGTGCCACCCTCACGGAGCGGACCGAACAGGAAGAGCCGGACTACGCCGGCGTCTGGGCTAAGTTAAACCCCAACGGAAAGGTGGGTAAGCCCGAAGATGTGGCCACTACCGTAGCCTTTATGCTCAATCCCGCCGCCCGCCATATTACCGGGCAGACTTTGCTGGTGGATGGAGGATGGACCGCTTACGCTCCCTCCCCCTTTTTTCTCCGGGAACAAGCTGAAGATCAGCCAACTGCCGCACCTGCCAGGAATGGCACGGTCCTCAAAACGAGGAACATGGAAATGGTAAAGTAAAGGTACCGGTTACCTGGCGGCACTTTGGCGGAGAACAAGCGTTAGCCCTGCCCTGCAGTCTGTTATTTTTTGGGGCAACCTCAGCCCATCCCTTCCACGAAGGGAACAAAAGCACAGCCGCCCAGCTCTTCCTCCGTCCACTCCTGCTCACTGACCCGGCGTATTTTCAATAACGTCTGCTCTTCACTGTCCGGGCCAACCGGGATGATCATGATTCCACCGACTTTCAACTGTTCCCTCAGCGCAGGGGGGACGGCCGCCGCGCCGGCAGTCGCCAGAATCCGATCAAACGGAGCCATCTCCGGAAGGCCTTTATGCCCATCCCGCAGGTAACACCTGATGCGGTCCAGACGAAGTTTTTTCAGGGTAAGTTTTGCCTT
>JAUIIF010000676.1 GCA_030431945.1 Bacteroidia bacterium
GGGAAGCCGTTGCCGCCGGTATGATCATGGAAAGTTAGTTGAGCGTGGAACTTGCCGAACTGTCCGCACGGGACCTGGAGGAAATTTCGGCGTATCTCCTCAAAATTTACGGGCACCAACAAATTCCCATGGAGGCTTTCCCTGACCTGTTGCTGCTGATGCAGCAGGACAAAAAGAACGAAGATCACCGGATCAATTTTACGCTGCTGGATGCGCCCGGTAAAGCACGTATCAACGGCACGGCAACGCCGGCCCTGATTAAGCAAGCCATCCTTTACTACAATGGCCTGGTACGAGGCTAGCGGAGAGCAATGAAAATAAAAAAGCCCCGGGGACCAAGCTGGTCTCCCGGGGCAAAATGATCACTCACCTTTTGTTAGCTTTTTACGGCAATGCGCCTTGGCGCTTTCGTTTGCTCGATGGGTTGATGGGTGGGCAGAAATACTTCCAGAATACCATTTCGGTAGCCTGCGGTTATGTTTTCCTCGTCAATGCTTTCCGGTAGAGTCCAGCTGCGGCTGAAACTGTGATAGTTGTGTTCCTGACGGCGGAAAGAAGTACGGTTACGAACCCGGTCTTCGCTCAATGCCCCACTGATCGTGAGCAATTCGTCGTTGACTTCCACCGTGAAGTCGTCTTTCTCATAGCCCGGAGCAGCCAATTCAATGAGGTAGCCGGAACGTTCTTCTTCCTCAAATTCAGTAACGTTGGCGCTGGGAATACTCAGTTCATTGCCCGGCCGGATCGTCCGGTCTCCAAACAACCGGTGACGGGTATCTTCGAAAATATTGTCTACGTAGCGATTGCGAACGTTGTCGGGGGAAATGCCGCGAAAGGAGGTGAAGGTTTTCATAATGAAAAATAAATTTATGGTTTACTAATGCACGATCAACGTGACTACACGTGATCTTTTATTATAACCGAACCCCTCCCCACTCATGTTCGCTGGCCCGGTCAGCTAGCCGGCACTGGTGCCCGGCACGTCGTCTTTTTAGCCTGCACCTGCGGCCGCGCCTTTTCTTTTGCTCCGACCAACTGGTTAAACAAATGCAAAGCTGGGGCACTTATCAATACAATCGTTAATAGGTGCGTTACCTTAGCACCACCGAAAAAGCGAATAATTGATGCGACAGCTAATTCTACTCATCTCTTTACTTTGTACCGGCTTCCTTACGGCACAGGAAAGCCACCGGATAACCGTAGAGATTGAGGGCTACGAACAAGAC
The DNA here is from genome assembly GCA_030431945.1 of Bacteroidia bacterium. Taxonomy (GTDB): domain Bacteria; phylum Bacteroidota; class Bacteroidia; order Chitinophagales; family Saprospiraceae; genus Neolewinella. Next base: position 1,227 of record JAUIIF010000676.1, read on the forward strand.
TACCTGAGCCTGGCCAATAACATTCTGGATAAGCAGTACATCGTCGATACCGCCCGCCGGGATGAGCAGGGCCGCTACGTTTTCGAATCCGACACCAGTGCACTACCCCGGGGCATTTACCTGGTCGTGCTTGCCCCCAACAACGATTACTTTCAGATGATCGTTGGTGATGACCCGGATCAGGTGTTTACGCTTACCTCTTCCATGGCCGATTTGTCCAACGTAAAAGTTGACAGCAGCCCGGAGAATGAGTTGTTCTACACCTACCTTGCTTACCTCAGTAAGCAGGGGGACGCCAGTATGCCGGCGCGGGAAAAAATGCGCGATACCACCCTGACGGAGGCGGAGAAAGCGCCTTACCTGGATCAGCTGAACGCAATCGACGCGCAGGTTACACAGTACCAGGAAGCCTTCGTCAATGAACACCCGGCATCTTTTGTGGCGGCGATTATCAGTGCCAACCGAGCGAAGAATGGCTCAACTCAATTGGTTGCGGGAGCACTATTTTGACCCAATAGATTTACGGGACGATCGTCTGCTGCGTACCCCGTTCCTCTTCAACCGCATTAACTACTACGTGGACCGTCTGTTCGTGCAGCACCCGGATACCATCAGTCAGGCGATCGACAAAGTCCTGGGTAAAATGGACCCTGCTTCCGAGCTCTTTAAGTATTACGTAGTCCATTTTACCAATAAATCGGCGAAGAGTGACATTGTCGGCATGGATGGCGTGTACGTTCACATGATCGATACCTACTACAAAACGGGGATGGCCTATTGGTCTGACCCGGCACAACTGGCTACGATGGTCGAAGACGCCGATAAGAACCGCCCACTACTGATCGGCAAGCCGGCTCCGAACCTGAAAATGAAGCGCCGGGACGGTACGCCCGTGGAACTCTACGACCTGGAAGCAAAATACACCATTCTGTATTTCTGGCAATACGCCTGCGCTTCCTGTAAAAAATCCACGCCCCACATGAAAGAATTTTATGAAAAGTGGAAAGACCAGGGCGTAGAAATTTTTGCGGTATGTACCCGCCAGCGGGAGCTCCCGCAGTGCTGGGAATACGTGGATGATAATGCGATCGGGGAATGGTTGCACGCCACCGATCCTTACCAGCTTTTTGCCCGCGATTACAACGTTATTTCCACACCCACCATTTTTGTCCTGGATGAAAACAAGAAAATTGTCTCTAAGCGCATCGGGGCCCAGCAACTCGACGAGTTGCTGACCAATCTGGAACTCCAGCGCGAGCGACAGGCATCTCAAAAATCAACCGGTCAGCGATAATGGAATCAGGTACAACCTTTGCGCCTCAGTTAGGGGACATTTACGGGATGATGATGGTCTGTGGCATGGCCTTCGTCCTGCTCATCTGGCTGGCCATCCGCCTGAATAGGAACAAACACCCTGACCCGCGGCGCCGGGTGCTGATGCCCATGCTGAGTTATTTCATGGCTTTGTTGGCGTTGATGGGCTTTCTGGGGTCGTTCTGGTCTATGTTCAAGTAT
>JAUIIF010000677.1 GCA_030431945.1 Bacteroidia bacterium
CCGTGCCGGTAACGCTATGCGCCAGATTGCTCGTGCGGGCAAGAAAGTGCTTTTCGTTGCTACCAAGAAGCAGGCACGTGACATCGTCACGGCTTGTGCCGAGGAAGTAAACATGCCTTACGTTACCGATCGGTGGCAGGGAGGTATGCTGACCAACTTCAACACGATCCGTCGTTCTATCCGTAAGATGCAGAACATCGAACGGATGCTGGGAGACGGTACGCTGGACAGCGTAACCAAAAAGGAAAAGCTGACCCTCACGCGCGAGCATGAGAAAATGGCTAAAGTCCTTGGCGGTATTGCGGATATGAATCGCATCCCGAATGCCATCTTCGTAGTGGACATTGTTCACGAGCACCTTGCCGTAGCTGAAGCTAAGAAGCTGAACATGCGGACGTTCGGTATCGTTGATACCAATGCTGATCCGAGCAGCGTGGATTACCCGATTCCGGGAAATGACGATGCCAGCAAATCAATCGCCGTAGTCATTCGCTACCTGACCGACTGCATCAAGCAGGGGCTGGCCGAGCGTGGTGAAGAAAAAGACGCGAAGGCTTCTTCCGGCGAGGCGCCCGCAGCTGAAGCTGCTGCTCCGGCAGCAGAGTAAGGAAATGAGACCGTAGGGCCGTTTGATCCGCTCAGGAAGAAATGGCCCTACTCCCATACTTAATTTCCTTTTTCGGGAAGACTTATTTGCTGACTTCCCGCCCCAAATAAATCAAGAACTACAAAATATAAATACGCTATGGCTATTTCTGCCCAAGACGTAAAGAAATTACGGGACATGACCGGTTCCGGGATGATGGACTGTAAAAAAGCACTGAAGGAAGCTGACGGTGACTTTGAAAAGGCCATCGAAGTACTCCGTAAGCGCGGTGAGAAGGTTGCGGCTAAGCGCGGTGACCGGGACGCCAACGAAGGTGCCGTTATTGCTAAAATCAACGACGCTAAAACCTACGGTGTAATCATCCGCCTGAGTAGTGAAACCGACTTTGTCTCCAAGAATGAGGACTTTGTAGCCTTCGCCAACAAAGTTGCCGACATTGCCCTGGCCAACCAGCCAGCCGACCTGGACGCGCTCTTCGCACTGCCGATGGAAGGTGACCTTACCATTCAGGACAAAGTGACGGAAATGGTAGGTAAGATCAACGAGAAGATCAGCGTTACCGCTTACGAGCAGGTGGAAGCCCCTCTCGTTGCAGAATACATCCACGCGGGTAACCGCGCCGGCGTACTGGTTGGCCTGAGCGTCAGCTCTGATGCTGCCTACGATGCCGGCCGCGACGTGGCCATGCAGGTAGCTGCGATGAAGCCAATTGCGCTGGACAAAGACGGTGTAGATGCCAAGACCATCGCTACCGAAATCGAAATCGGCAAAGACCTGGCCCGCCAGGAAGGCAAGCCGGAGGAGATGATCGAAAAGATTGCCATGGGCAAGCTGAACAAGTTCTACAAGGAAAATACCCTGGTGAATCAGCAGTTTGTTAAGGACAACAAGAAGACGGTGGCAGAATACCTCAACAGTTCTGAAAAAGGACTGAAAGCCACTACGTTCAAGCACGTCACGCTGGTGTAATTCCGGCCACTCCAAATATGGATACCTGCAACCCTCATTGCCACGCGTGCAATGAGGGTTGCTTTGTTTAAGTTGGGTCGGGCGGCGATGGTGTTTGCCTTCACACCTTTGCTTAAAGCCTTTTTAGAGAAGGCACTTGAGGGCGAAGTAGAACAACGCATTGCTGATGGAGACGATCCAAATCGTAAAAACGGTAAGACAAAGAAAATCGTCCGTACGACGCCTGGGGAAAGGACCGAAGACTTGGGCTCCGCTCTAATTCTTTAATTCAGGGGAATAATTACTGACACACTTTATGCAATACTCCCGTACTCCCATGTTAACTGCTGGCTGCTTCTTCAAATTCATTGCAATCTAATCTTATTTCTTGCTTTTTCAATTCACTGTTTAGAAAATTACAATAGTGGCTGTTTTTTTTATCTCCACTATAATATTTACAGTTGAAACAGGTTCGTTGGACTTGGATTACATCTCGTTGGTTCAGTTGGAATATTAATTTGGTCAATGTATCATAGACTATTTTTAAATCTTGATTTTTAAATGATGATAATTCTTCTTCAAATTGGATAGCATATCCTGATAAATTGTCAACCAATTCAGCTCCTAAATTTGTGAGAGATAAATTATATCTTCGATTATCTATGGGCGAAAAGTCTTTTTCAAAATATTCTTTTTTTAATAAAACTCTTACGGCATCACTAATCGTCGCCTTAGTTACATTAAACTCCTTAGCCATGTAACTGACATTACATATTTCTGTTTTATGGTTAGCGACAAATAATAGTATTTGAATTTGAATGGGGCTAATACCGTACACCTTTGCCTTTTCCCAAAGCAATGCTTTTAATGCCTCTGATAGTCTTTCTAATCCGTTTAATATTTTTGTTTCTAGATTCAATTGTTTTTTTTGAGTAAAAAAATTAGGATTACCACAAAGTTAGTAATCCTAATTTTAATTTGCTAATTACATCCCTCCATTTCGATGATGATGTAGCCCTTTTTGTTAATATCCTCTTCCCAAACAGGTCTTAAATTTTCGAAATGACAAAGCTGGCATTGTTTGGAAGAGAGCGGTTGTCCCTCCTGACCTTTTGTTCGCAGATATTCCTTGCCATATTTATGTATAGTGGTAGAGTCCGTGATTTCAACAGGGGCA
>JAUIIF010000039.1 GCA_030431945.1 Bacteroidia bacterium
CAGGTGCAGGGAAAGTCTGACTTTTCAGCGTGTTTACCCTCATTATCCCCTGATTATTTCGTTTTTTTTCCCATAAACAAAGAAGTTTGCTTACCGACAAGAGCAAGCCGAACTTTTCTTTGGTTAGGAAAAATTGAGCTCAGGCTAAAAAAAGTTCAAAAATTTCTTCACTTTTTTTCAATAATTGCTGGATCCGCTGATAATAGCGTCCCAGGTCGCTCCCATCCACCAGGCCATGGTGGGCCTGTACGGCAAGCGGCAGGAGGGTTTTGCCCTCCCGCTTAAAGTACTTCCCCCAGGTAATCCTTGGCGTGCTGTCGCCCGGGTGATAATGCATGGCGTGGGTGACGCTGGTAAAGCTGGCCCAGGGGAAGGCACTGAGGAAGAGGTAGTCATCGGCTCCCGGCTCGTCGGCGAAGCTGGGTTGGTCACGCATCAGCTCCATCATCGCTTCAGCTGCCCGGTGAAAGGTGAGGGGATCAGGAGAATAGGGGACGGTACAAAAGCTGAAGGCCGAGGAGTTGGCAGTGGGTACGGCGAAGCTTGGCCGCAGGCTGTCGTGCTCCACGATATCTTCCCCCCGGATGCGCCAGCAGAAGGGGCGTACCTCGATGGCCGTTCTGGTAATCAGGTAAACAATTGCGGGGGTGAAGCGCAGGGTGGGGGAGCGCCGAACGGTGGCCAGGAAGTCGGTAATGTCCACTTCGGCAGTAATGCCGAAATGGGGTTGATCCATGCGGGTAAAGAACGCGAAGTGCTGCCGCCGGTGAGCGTCGGGGAAAGTGATTTTGCGCATGGGGCCTGTTGGTTTAGGAAACGAAGAACGTAGTGGGCAACGCACTGCCTGCCTGCCCGAATTGCACCTGCGGCCGCGCCCGGTGCGATATGTGTACCTGGATCACGCTGGTTCGTAGGTACAGATGGCGCTATCTTTCTCCCTGTCGCTTGATGGCTGCAGCTACGAAGGACACGAACAGGGGGTGCGGGGCTTCCACCGTGCTTTTAAGTTCGGGGTGAAACTGGACGCCGATAAAATACGGGTGGTCCTTCAATTCAATGATTTCCACAAGACCGGTATCCGGATTAACTCCGGAGACGACCATACCGGCAGCCTGCAGCCGGTCGAGGTAGGCATTGTTGAACTCATAGCGATGCCGGTGGCGTTCACTGATGGTCGTGGTGCCATAGGCCCGGGCCGCAATGGATTTGGGGGTGAGTTCACAAGTGTAAGCACCGAGCCGCATGGTGCCTCCCATGTTCTTTATTTCTTTTTGTTCCTTCATTATGGCAATGACGGGCTCCTTGGTATCCTTATCCACTTCGGTGGAACTGGCCGCTTTTATACCCGCCATATTACGGCTGTATTCCACGACCGCACACTGCATGCCCAGGCAAATGCCAAAGAAAGGAATGTCGTTTTCCCGGATGTAGCGGATGGCCGCAATCTTGCCTTCAATACCCCGCTCCCCGAAACCGGGAGCAACCAGTACCCCGTCAAATTGCTTCAAGTAGCGATCAAGTTCGATTTTTGTCCCTTCCAGTTGCTCGGAATGCACGGGAACAACCTTGACCTTGCACTCATTTATGGCTCCGGCATGAATGAAGGCTTCGTAAATCGATTTGTAGGCATCCTGCAATTCGTTGTACTTACCCACCAGGCCAATGGTTACCTGACCCGTAGAGTTTTTAAGTTTTCCCAGGAAGTTTTTCCAGCGGCGGAGGTCGGGGGCTTTACGTTCCTGCAGGCGCAATTTGCTCATTACCTGGGCATCGAGCCCTTCTTTAAGCATGAGCAAGGGAACGTCGTAAATGGTTTCCGCATCAATAGCCTCGATGATGCAGGCTTTCTCCACGTTGCAGAACAGGGCCAGTTTCCGGCGGATACTATCGTCAATCTGGTGCTCCGTCCGCACCACCAGAATGTCTGGTTGAATACCGGCTTTAAGCAATTCCTTGACGCTGTGCTGGGTAGGCTTCGTCTTTAATTCCTTGGCCGCAGCGAGGTAAGGAATCAGCGTCAGGTGAATGGCCACACAGTTGTCCCGGCCCAGTTCCCACCGCAATTGTCTGAGGCTTTCTACGTAGGGTAAGGACTCGATATCTCCTACCGTACCCCCTAATTCGGTGATGACGATGTCGTATTCGCCCGTCTGGCCGAGGAGTTGAATCCGGTGTTTGATCTCGTCGGTAATGTGCGGGATTACCTGCACGGTTTTTCCGAGATAATCCCCCCGACGTTCTTTATCGATGACGGTCTGGTAGATCCTGCCGGTAGTAACATTATTAGCCTGGCTGGTTGGGGTGTTCAGAAATCGCTCATAATGCCCCAGGTCAAGGTCCGTTTCGGCTCCGTCATCCGTCACATAACACTCGCCGTGCTCGTAGGGATTCAACGTGCCGGGGTCGACATTCAGGTAAGGATCAAATTTCTGGATGGTAACGGAGAGGCCGCGGGCCTGTAGCAACTTAGCCAAAGAGGCCGCAATGATGCCTTTACCGAGGGAAGAAGTTACCCCGCCCGTAACGAAAATATACTTGCTCATGTAGTTCAATTACGGGACACAAAGGTAAGCGATATATCCGTTCAGCCTAATGTTTCGCCGTGCATTTTGAGATTATTGTCAGCCCGGCAAAATCCCTTACCCGGGCTACTGATTTCTCTCTTTCACAAAAAAAATGATTGCCCTGACAACTTCGATTTGTTAAAGGACGTTTTCAATGTTAACTCAATGTAAATTAAGTGTTACCTTGGCATTTGGTAAAGAAGTTCAATGTTAATAAAACGTTCGAAAAAGGCGGCGCAAAAGTACTACCGGGGGGTGGGGGTCCTGTTTTTGGTACTGTGGTCTTTTTTGGCCTGGTCGCAGGATGAGGTGTCTTTTTTACGGGCTGAATCATTTGCTGCGGCCCCAACGGCGACTTTCTCCGCCAGGTCAGCCCAGTCCTTTACTTTTCAGCGCAACCTTATCTTCTTTCCCGCCAAAGTAAACGGGAAGGATGGCAACTTTATCCTGGATACCGGGGCACCAACCTTACTGCTCAACAGCCGTGGCAAAACGGCCGAGCATCAGGGAGGGCAGCTGGGCATCGCCGCAGGCGGGGCGGTAAAAGTGGCCAACCAGCAGGTTACCTCATTTGAAATGGGCGGGGTTAAAATCGGCAAACGATGGGCCCTTTCGTTAGACCTGCGCGCCATGGAGCAGCGCACGGGCCAGCAGATTGACGGGTACGTCGGCCATGATTTACTGCGGGGCAGCGAGCTGCGGATTGATTTTCCGAACCGTACTTTTCAGCTGCTCCATCCGGAACGGAAGCCACTGGCAAACGGTGCCTCACCGCGGGCGGTATTCAAATTTCAGTACGTTGATCATCTTCCGGTAATTACCCTGAAAGTCGGTAAGCATAAACTCCGTTTTGCCATTGATACCGGAGCGGGCGTTAACCTGTTGGATGAGCGTTTTCTCGATCTGGCAGTTGCTACCGGTCAGCAAATGAACATTCAGGGGTTGGATGGCGGTAATAAGGATTGTCCGGTCGTTACCCTGAACAAGCTGGATGAATTGGCTGGTCTCGGTATCCAGGAAGTGGATTTCGTAGGTATGAACCTTGATCACTTGCAGGAGCCCGGTGCACAGCCGCTGGCGGGGATTATCGGGTCGGCCAGTCTCAAGGAATTTCTGGTAGGGATAAATTATCGCCACCAGAGAATATATTTTTGGTAATTTCAGCTCAACTCAGTAATCAATAGCCATGGATTTCAGTCAATTTCCCGAGCGCGTACGTGCCCATGTTTTGTCCGGCATTGTCCGGAACAGCCGCCGTGGCATCGCCATTCGCTTCGGAAAAATTCAGGATGGGGTATTACCGCTGAGTATTCGGCAGGAGAAAGTGTCTTCTCCGGCGCTGGCTCCGGGGGAACTGGAGCTGCTGGCCCGGAGGACCTTTGCTAACCTGCCCTACGATTTGCGGATTAACGTCAGTTAGTATCCCCTGGCCTTATCCTGACTCAAAGTGGTTTAGGTATCCCAGCTATTTAGCCGCTGCCAGAAATAAGGGCAAGGGGTCGATAGCCTCCTTCTTTTTACCCAGGAGCACTTCAAAGTGAAGGTGTGGCGTGGTCCCTTTGGCATTCCCCGTGTCGCCCACCGTTCCGAGAACATCACCTGCTTCTACGGCCGCAAATTCTTCTACTTCCCAGGAATCCAGGTGAGCGTAGTAATACAGGCGGCCTCTTCCGTCCCGCAGGTAAACCTGTTTTCCGCCTGAGCCTCCTTCACGTACCCGTTCGATAAAGCCGTCAGTGGTGGCTACCACCTGCGTCCCACGGGGTGCTTTTATGTCAATGCCCTTGTGCTTTCTGCTGCTGCCCCGTTTATCGCCAAAAACGGAGATAACGTGCTGTGGGCCATGACCGGCTACCGGAAAGGTAAACCTGCCCTCAACGGCGTTGGTTACCGGCCGTAGCGGACGGTCGGGCAGCGGAGTTACGGCCACCTCTGAAGCCGGCAAATCAACTTGTGAGGCCGTGGTCGTCGGCCCTTCCTCCGCGTTTTGCCGTACGCGCAGCGTAACCAGGCCACCAATGACCAGTAACTCCAGGATCAGGACTTTGTAGAACATGGTACTTTACTTACTCGGTCGGGAAACTGATTTCAACCGGTAAATGTTGCCTTCCAAAATCTTAGCAAATGTTTAAATACAGTATTTTAAGCCAGTAAGACCGGCTAATATGCTGCCGTTGAGGCTGGTCTGACCGTCTGGCTCTCAGCCTGCGCCTGCTTGGTAAACCCTGTGGGGTTTACGCCTTATGGTTCAAGTTCTTTGGTGGCAGTTGGTGCAAAACTGACTTCCGGCAGGTCCTTATTGCTTTACCACCCGGCGGGTCACTTCGGTGCCGTTCGCCTTTATTTTCAGCAGGTAGACGCCAGGAGCCAGGTCGCCCAGTTCTACCCGTCTTGCGTTACCCGGGTGCTGCTGCAACCGCCGGCCGTTAAGGTCAAATACTTCAATACCGGAGAGCTGGGGGAGGTCTCCGTGCAGGGTAAGTGGGCCAGCGGTAAACGGATTTGGTGAGATGCGCAGTGCTGCCGCCCAGGCGGGCTCCCGTACGCTTACGCTGCCCGCTACCATAATCTCCGCAGTGGTACGCTGCAGGGGGGCGCTGCTGCCGTCAGAACGTAAAAAGGCATTGGGTATCACCTCCAGGCTCAGGGAGTAACTTTCGTTGTCGCTGCGTGCCCGTGGCGTGTAACTGATCCGGACGAGCTCGCCACCCGGAAGGGTGGTGTTTACCTGGTCCTTGCGGCTCAGCGCAATTTCTACGCGCCCCTCCGTAAGCGGGCTGATTTTGGTAATTGCAAGCAAGTCATCCCCCAGGTAAGCATTGGAAAAGGAGGCTGTCAGGCTATTGACATCCACTTGTTCCGGGTCAAACTCCAGCGCAAAGGCCAGACTGTAGCCAACTGCGTCGGGGGTATTGCCGTCGCCAAGTTCAATGGTGAGCTCAGCGGGCTGTCCTGCATCTACGGAAACGGGGCTGTTTATGGTCAGGGAAGGACCGGCGCTGTCGGATACATCCGGCGCTTCGGAGTAGGTCGTTCCCGGCAGTGTCTGGGCGTAGTAGGTGTTTACCAGGGCCAGGTCTGCAGTCTCGATCTGGCCGTTGCCGTCGGCATCCGCGTTGGCGTAGTCCAGTCCGCCCGGGAAAGTAAGGTTCCACCGGGGAGCAAGCTGCTGCAGGAAGTTGGTGGCAGAGGTTGGTCTGGCCGGTCCACTCAGCCCGTAAGTCAGGCCAATGTTCAGTAAGTCCCGGTGGTCGACCTGGCCATCCGCATTCGTATCGCCGGGAAGGACGGTGGTGGCGACGTTTGCGCCGTAGGTCAGGCTTCCCTGAATGGTGTCAAAGGGAAAGGCGGTGATGGTTCCTTCCTGAGCAAATTCAGGAGCGAAGAAGCCCTGCCACGTCAACTTGGTAAACCCTTCGGCCTGCTTGCCCAAGAAGCATATCTCGAACAGGGGAGTGCCGGGAGCAACGGAAAAAGCCATCAGGTCGGAGGAAATGGTGGCAATTCCGAAGTTGTCGGGATCTTCGGTTCTGGTAGACATCGCATCCAGTTCCAGCGGGTTATCCCCGAAGCGTGCTTCGACGAATTCTACGGCCATTGTATCCCAGCCAATGGAAAAAGAGGCGGAAATGATCTGGGGGAAACTGTCCGCAACAACGGGTACACACATCACTTCCGTGCCACCGAGGCCGACGGCATCGGGCAGGGAAAGCTGCACCTTGGTTTGTGCGGAAAGCGGGGAAAGGATGCCGCAGAATAGCAGCAGCAGTAAGGGAAGACGTAAAAACATGTGTTGTTCAATTTGGGATGTGAAACACGGAAACTTAAATCACGCAAACTCAGGAATGCCTCCCGGTGATTCGGGAGTAAGACGAGCGGAAGGGCAAAGACGTCACTTAGCAGCAGTAAAGTAAGTTGCCCTTGCTCCTGAAACAGTGGTAAAGATACGCTGTGCGAGGGTAAGCACCCGTTCGCTGGCCGGCCAAATGTGCCTGCGGTATGCACGTAAATTCCCTAATCAGTAATCAGTTTGCTAGGGGCTGCCTTCCTTTGCCCGGCGGGTTTACACCCTCGTCTTCGTTGGGGAAATTGCCGGCCACTGCCGCCCAAGACGTGGGGACGCGCTGATTAGCCAGGCCAGGCGACCAACCACGGGGCTGTCCCCCCCGTGCTTTTCAGCGTTTTTTGCACCTGCGTCCGCGCCCTTTTCCTGAATCACTATACCAATCCAATCGATAGCACGATATTTACGCCCCCTAACCAAGTACACAATATGAAAAAATCCGGCGGTCCTGTCCGGGACTTCTCTCTGGCCAAGCAGGCACTAAACGACTTTACGGGAAAAGTGCCGGAAGCGACGGTGCCTGATTTCAGCGATACCGAAGAGACGTTTCGGCACCTTTCCGATAAGGAGCTGAAAAATAACGCTCGCCTGTTCACCCTGATGGGAAAGAACTGGCTGACGTCCCTGATGGCCTCCCTGGGGGTGGGCGCGGTGAAAATCGGGTTGCCCGGGGCCGCAGCTATGGTGAAAAATACCATTTACCGCCAGTTTGTGGGCGGGACCAGCCTGGTGGATGCCCTGCCCTTCATCGAGCGCCTCTACGAAAGAAACGTAACGAGTATGCTGGATTACGGTGCGGAGGCGAAAAGTACGGAGGCAGACTACAACCATTTCATGAAAGAAGTGCTGCGGGGTATTGAGTTCAGTGCCGAAGCACCTGCGGCCAATGCGGTGGTGGTAAAGGTGACGGCCCTCGCCTCAGATGAAATGCTGGCGCAACTGAACGACGGGCCGCTGGATTTTGATGATGAAAGCAATGCGGGCCTTCAGGCCACCCTGAAACGACTGGATGCGATCTGCGGGCTGGCGGAGAAACGCGGGGTGCAAGTGTACATTGACGGGGAGGAAAGCTGGATGCAGAATACCATTGATGCCCTGGCCGTCCGCATGATGTCCCGCTACAATAAGGATGAGGTGATCGTCCTCAATACCTTTCAGTTGTACCGGCATGACCGCCTGGCTTACCTGAAGCAAAGCCACGAACTGGCGCAGCGGGAAGGGTGGAAACTGGGGGCTAAGCTCGTACGCGGTGCCTACATGGTTAAAGAAAATGACCGGGCCAGGGAAATGGGGTATCCCACCCCGATTCAGCCCAGCCTGGCGGCTACGCACCAGGATTTTAACGCTGCCGTCCGCTATTGTGTGGACAACGTGGACACCATTTCCTGCTGCATCGGCAGCCACAATGAAGAGAGCGTCAGGTTGCTGACCCAACTCATCGGAGCCAAAGGCCTGGCTAAAGATCACCCCCACCTTCGCTGTGCCCAGTTGCTGGGCATGAGCGGTAACCTGACCTTTAACCTGGCGGCCAACGGATTCAATGCTTCCAAGTACATGGTCTACGGACCGGTAAAAGAAGTACTGCCTTACCTCGTTCGCCGGGCCCAGGAAAACACCAGCGTAACTGGCGAAATGGGACGGGAACTGCGCCTCATCCAGGAGGAGATCGAACGCCGGAAGGGACGGTGATTTCTCCGCATTTATTACCTCGCTCCGGGCTTAGGGACCAAGAATTCAGCAGCCTCGATAGCAAGTGATACAGTCCCACCCCGCAGGAGCAGGGTAGCTAAACCACTTTGATTCAGGTACAGCATTCCCTAAACAAGTCGTTAACGACTTTCAGGTCCCTGTTTCCCTTTTTACTTTTGCCTCCCCAAATCTTTCTTCTGCTATGCGTTTAATCGTTCTCCTCCTTGCTTCAGTTACCTTTTTTTCCTGTGGCGATGCTGCTACAGTTACGGCTAACGCCGGCGTTGCCGGCAGCACGGTCACTACGGCACAACTGGAAAGCCGAACGCTGGAATCCCCCAATATCCGCGTTACCCTGAATGGTGCCAGCCCGGAGGGCTGCCTGCTCATCGGGCAGTTTGCCGAACAGCAATACAAAGTTGACGATGGGCGGACCGAAGGCAATACCGTAGTCTTTCAGCGCGAAGAGCCTTATAAGCCTGGGCATTACTACGCTTACTTTACGGACGGCTCCGCCGTTCAGATGCTGATCGATGAGGACCAGACGTTCACCATCGAAGGGGATAAGGCAGGAGCAATTTCCGGCATGAAAATCACCGGGAGTACGGATAACGAACTGCTGTACGAAACCCTGGCCTTTGAAGCAGGAATGGCACCGGAATTCCGGCTGGTAACCGAGGCCCTCGGTAAAACAACCCCCGGATCTCCTGAATACCAGGCCTACGAAGCACAACGGGCCGAGCTGGTGGATAAGCGGGAAGCTTTTCAGGATGAGCGCTTCACGCAATACCCCAACTCCTTGTTTACCGCTTTCAAACGGGCTGGCCGCAACCCGCGTTTACGGGATATTCGTAATGCCAACGGCACCCTGGACGAACAGGCGCAGGTAGAAGGTTTTCGCGAAGATTTCTGGAACGATGTGAATTTTGCCGACGTACGCCTGCTCAACACCCCGGTCATTTTTAATAAGCTGAAGCGGTACATGACCGAACTGACGCCCCAGAACGCAACGGCCATCATCAATTCCGCTGATCAGTTGCTGGCAAAGGTTTTACCACATCCTGAATACTACAAATTCATCGCGAACTGGATTACCCTGCAGTACGAACCGGGCAAGACGACCGTCATGGACGGGGCGGCCATCCACGTACACATGATCAAGAACTACTTTACCCGCGAGCGGGCGTTCTGGTCGGACAGCATGACGGTGTTCGGGCTGCAACAGCGGGCGGATCAGATGGCGTACAGCCTGGTCGGACAGCAGGGGCCCGACATCACCGTGCCGGGCATCGACGGCGAACCGAAGCGCCTCTACGATCTGAAAAAGCCCTACATCGCCGTCTACATGTTCAACCCGGAATGCGAGCACTGCATTGAACAGACGCCGAAACTGGTGCAGGCTTATCAGTCCCTGAAGAGCGAGTTGGATGTTTACGCCATTGCCCTCGACACGGACGCGACGAAGTGGAAAAACTTCGTAAATCAGTACGGGCTGCAGCAGTTCACCAACGTCTTCGATCCTACCAACCGGTCTATTTTCAAGACTTACTACGTAGACAATACGCCGGAACTGTACCTGCTGGGTCCTGATCGTAAAATTGTCTCCAAGAACCTGAAGGTGGCCCAGTTGGCGCAGGCGATTGAACTGGCGAAATCGCGGAGCAAATAACCCGAACCAACAAGCGGTACTTTCCTGCCTTTGCCCTGGCGGCGACCCGGGGCTGGCCGAAGCAGGTGGCGCGGCCGCAGGTGCCGGGTAAGGTTTAAGTTGAGCAATGGTTACCGTGCCCGCCGCCTGCTGCGCAAGACGTAACCAGGGCCGCTGCGCAACCTCTTAATCGATCCGCTGTTCCTGCCCGTTAATTTCCATGACGTAGGCATCGGAATACAGCCGCTGAATGCGCTCCAGGGCAATGCGTAATTCTTCTTCCGTCCGGTATTCGATGCGGGCCCCGATGCGGGTCAGCCGGCCTTCCGGACGGGAGAAAGAAGTGAAGCCCGCTGCCTTGATCCGGTCAATGTTCTTAGTCACATTACGTTGACTACCGAAGAGGCCGGTAGCAATAAGGGCCCGGTTGGTGCTACTGGCTGGCGGGGTGGTTCTTTCCTGCTGCGGAGGGGTGGTGGTCGCCGGGGTAGTGGTTTGCGGCGGGGTATTACCTGCAGGGGCTTCGGAGGAGGGGCTTACGGATTCGCGGATGTCCGGGTCACTGAGCCGGGGGGGCTCATCCGGTACCACTTCATCGGAAGGAACGACGATTTGCGGACCGGGGGCAACGTTAATGCGATCTTCAGGGACGGTCGCAGGGCGTTGGTCCGGGCGTTCCGTTGCGATGGGCGCTTGCGGATCGTCCACCAGTTTGCTGCCGCCAAACTGGGCGAGGCGATAGATGGCTGCCAGGACTAAAATGATGGCCAGCACCCCGGCCACGTACCAGAGGATGGTCCGTAACTGCGGGTGGTAGAGGACTTCCTCCCAGGCATTCTTCGGTACCGGCTGGGCTGCTTCCCCGGCAGTAGCCATAGGGTTGGCTAGCATGGGGTCGGCGCCGGCCCGGCGTTGTTTTTCCGTCCGGACGATGGGCCGTAGTTCTACGGCCGGCAAACCGAAACTGTCTTTGCTGAAGTTACCGCCCGCCGGGGTGAAGCGAACCTGACCGTCGTGGTGCTTGAACAAACGGCCGATCTCCTCCAGGGTGACGGAACGACCGGCGTCCAGGTTTTCCTGCAGGTTACGCAGGTATTCCTCCAGTAAAAGGACGGCATCCTCACGGGAATACAGTCCGGTATTTTCCAATTCGCGGACAATCTTACCGTCATCCAGCAACAGGTTGGCGTTGAAGCTGACGAGCTCGGAAGGGGGGGAGGCTTCGTGGTTGAGGGCACTCAGCAGGGCCGGCTGGGGCTGCAGGCGCAAAGTACCCACTCCGGGCAGGCAGACCTGGTCTTCCTCCATCAGCAGGTGGCGAATGATGTCATTTATGGTAGCGGACATAGGGGCAAAGGTAGGAGAATAACTTCGTTCTGCTTAGCCCGCCCCTTCGGAAAGATCAGCCGGCACCTGCGCCCGCGCCCATACGGCCGTCGCGGGAGCAAAAGGGATACAACCTTCCCCGTACCACCCAGGGGGAATACGTGGACGGGCAGGGGAATTACTGTTTAGTGTAAAGGATGCTTTCCGTGCTGATGCCGAGCATGCTCATTTCCAGTACTTCGGGGGTGAGCCGGATGATGCCGTAACAATCCGTACCGGCCGGGCCGGAGATGGTGAAACAGGCAATGTCCATGGCTACGCCGCCATTACAATCACCCGGACAGTTGGCGTGGTAGGTCATTGCTTCCTGAAAAAGCATTTCCCCATTATAAAAAGTGGTGTAGTGATCGGGGGTGAATTCTACGGTCTCCTTCGGGTCAGCATTGTTAACCCACAGGCCGCTCAGCACGGCGGCAAGGCCTGCCTCTGCGCTTCCTGGTGCCGGACCGTAAGCCGTCGGGGCTGCTGCGCTGCTTTGGTAGGTTTCCGGTCCCGTAGCTCCTTTAGCCTCCTGGGCAGGGTCAAGCGGAACAGAACCGTATGCTGCGGGCTGGTCCGCCGTCGGGACCGGTTGGCTGCCTGCCGGTACCGGCAGGCGGGTCGAAGAGGACATGGGAACCGGACTGGTGGCCGGATCGTAGGCCGGCCCCTGCAAGTCAGTCGGGTCTGCCGGTACTGCAGCGTCCGCTGCGGCCTCCTTATTGTCGGATTTAAACACCGAGCAGCCAGCAAATAAAGTCAGGCAAAATAAAAACAGTAAGTATCGCATGGCTAGGCTATTTATTTGGTAACGTATAAAGGCGGGTGTTTGTCAATAAAAGTAACAACTTCTCCGGGTTCGTCGGTAAGATGGAGGTAATCTGCGTAGACCTGGCCGGCGGCCAGTTGCTCAATCAGGGGGTAGAGATTTGTTTCCTGCGTGTACCGTTGCCGCCCCAGAAACACCATCGGGCTCACGTAGCCAAAGGTGACGTAATGATTTTGAGTGGCGTCCATAAAAATTTCCTGCGTCGTTCCGGCACTGCCGGGAGCGTACACAATACCGTAGAGGGCAATAGCCAGCAAAGTGTCCTCGCGGATGCTGTTGCTGAAATATTTAGCGATGTAGGTGGCAAAAAGGTTGCTTGGTTCGTGGCCATAAAACCAGGTTGGGATGGCCAGGCTTTCTTCCCCGTCGGGAAAACGATCCAGGATGGCGTACGCTGCGGCCTGGAACCCCTGGTCCTTATACGTGGGGGCTGTCGCCAAAGTTCGGAGTGCCCACTGCAGGTCCGCCTCGGAAACTCCGGCCAGGTAGGCACCCAGGTTGGCGGCTTCCATAATGCCCGGCCCGCCACCGGAGACGACGAAATAGCCCGCTTCGGCAAGCCGCTTGGCCGTCCGCAGGCTCATTTCGTATTCGGGGGTATTCCGCCCCGTACTGTGCCCTCCCATAAAACCGACGGTACGCCGCTTGGGCAGGCCGTCTCCCTGGAAGTCGAGTAATCTCCTCAACCCCTCGTCCACACTGAAGTCGTGCAGCCGTTGCCACAGTGCCTCGTTGATGCTCGGGCAGCGTTTGGCTTCTTCGAAGTGGCGATAAATTTTCAGGTCGGTACTATTGTCCTTTTCCTCTGAATACCCTTCCATCAGTTCGCGCCAGGTGTATAGGTTTCGCCGGAGCGGACGGTAGGGCAGGGCGTGCGGTGCCCGCAGGAAGTTAGCCCCCCGTTGCCGCAATTCGATCTCCTGGGTGAGGGGCAACTGACAGCCGATGAAGAGCGTACTGTCATCAACCTGGTAGGTGGACCAGTCAAGGGTAAGGTCACGCAGGTCAATGTCCACCAGCGTGGTTTCCGTCAAATCTTTAGTACCCGCCAGAATCCATTCTTCGTCGATGGTGTGGAAAATGGGGCAGGAATCATTTCCGAATTTTGTCGCCATATTGGGGTCGGGTATTTTTAGGGGTGGCTGAAAAGCCAGTGCAATGGGGAGTTATGAGACGAAATAAAAAGTGGCTGGTCACCCTCCTCGTACCGTTACGGGGTACTCGCGGATGCCGGTAGTAATTGCCTGTGTAGCCAGAGAATCTGGGGGAAAAGCAGCTGATAGCCGTCGTTGTTGATCAAAAAGTCAGCAGCAGCTATCTTTTGCTCCTCCGGCCACTGCCTGGCTGCACGGGCGGCGAAAGCCTCCGCTGATACCCCGTCGCGCGCCATGACCCGCGCCCGGCGGGTTGCTGCTGGTGCCGTGACTACGATTACACCAGCGAAGTCTTGCTGGCGGCCCAACTCAAGCACAATGGCGGCTTCGTAGAGGGTGTAGGCTGCTGTTTGCTCCTCCCGCCAGCGCGCTGCATCCCGGTGTACCGCAGGGTGCACCAGGGCGTTGAGCCGGGCCAGGGTGGCGTCGTCCGCAAAGGCTCGCTGGGCGAGCCAGCTTCGGTTCAGGGTGCCGTCCGCCAGGTAGGTGGCCGCCCCGAAGGCAGCGATCAGTCCCTGCCGGAGGGCTGGGTCTTCCAGCATCAGGCGTTTGGCGGCCGCATCGGCGTAGTAGACCGGTATCCCCAACCGCTCGAACTCCCGGCATACGGTGCTCTTTCCTGAGCCGATGTTCCCGGTAACTGCATAGTGTGCTGGTGGCATGCTAACTTTTTTGGTCGCTGCCGCCAAGCTACTGCTTATTTAGCGACCAGTCATAGTCCCGGTATTCAATTTCCTGTCCGGCGGGAATAGGGGTAGCGGTGTATTTGTTCAGGTAGGTGCGTAAGTCGCCAAAGTCTTCCCCGTACCAATCGAATATTTTGGAGACGGCCACTTTGTCCGCCGTAATGGTATTGTAGGCACCGTTGCGGATAAAGGAACGGGTGCGGGCGTTTAGCAAGGTGTTCAGATTACCGGCCGTAAAAGCCTGGTTGGGCAGGGGAGGGCAGGAGGCCGCAGCACAGTTGACGGCAAAGTGAATGCGGGGGTCCTGGTAGCGGGGCCGGATGATGTCGTGTTCGATTTGGTTCAGGCTGTAGGTGGCGTCACCCAGGTTAATCCATTTTACGTCCCACGGTTTACCGCCGTGGAGGTCCATGATTGATTTGACCGGCCAGTTTTTCAGGATCAGCTTGATGGTCGCCGCATTGTAGGCATTGATCCAGTAGGCCATGGCTGCGGGCCGGGTCCAATCCTGGCCGGGGGGGGCGGCAGCCAGCTCCGCCAGGTAGGCATCCAGCTTGGCCTCCTCTTTTTTAAAGGCGGCGTAATCGACGTTGCCAGCGGCATTAACGTGCTTTTGCAGGAGGGCATTCCAGTCGCTGTGGTCAGGTTTTACGGGCGCGGCCGCAGGTGCGGGGGTAGAATTGGAAGGAGCAGGGGAGGTGGCTTCGGTTGGTGGAGCGGGCGCGGTTGGCGCTACGGGCGCTGTAGTGGCCAGGGCGTCTGGTTTGGGAGCAGGCGCCGGCTTGGGCGTGGGCGCCGGTACCGGCGTCTTCGGCGCTGCTTTTATGGCGGGCGCGGCCAGCTTCTCTTCGGCAACGATTTCCGGGTTTCCTTCCTTGGTGTAGGCAATGACGTCTTTCTCCACCGGTAAGGCTGCCTCAACTCCAGGGTTGCTGCCAAAGGTTTCCGCCGTCAGGGTATCGGCAGTTACCGTGGCGTCCGTTGCCGGCTCGGGGCCGCCGCAAGTAAATAATAAAAGGCCCGTAAAGGCGGTCAGGGAAATTCGGGAAAGTTGCTGGATCATGTTTTATGGATGGTTTACAGCGTAGTAA
>JAUIIF010000040.1 GCA_030431945.1 Bacteroidia bacterium
GACAACGAAGACCGATTGGCGTTTGCCGCCCCGGAACGCCGGACCGTTCTTTACCCGCAGGACCTCCTGCCGGCGGTCCGTGATGACGTACAGTTCTGCGCGCAGGTTGGGGCGCAGGTTTTCGTTGCTGGCATCCTCCAGTTCAACCCGGAATTTTACGGTGTTGCCATCTACTTCGGGGAGGATATCGGTGATCGTACCGCTCAGGTTGGCACGCGCTAAGCGCAGCTCCACCGGCAGGCCAATGGCCAGCTGTTCGGCGTACCGGTCGGAGCAGGTAGCTTCGATTTTGTACCGCCCCAGGTTGGCGATGCGGGCCAGTGGCGCGCCCTCTTCCACGCGTTGTCCCAGGTTCTCGTTTACCCAGGTAATCACGCCGCTGCGGGGGGCACGTACTTCTGTTTCCCGGAGCTTGCGGCTTAATTGCTGGACTTCCTTTTCCTCCATTCCCACTTCCAGGTGCAAACGGCGTTCGCGTCCGGCCAGACTGTTTTGGGCGTAAGAGAGCTGGTTTTGCAGCTTGTCTGCTTCCAGTTTGGTAATGCGGACACGCAGCTCGGCAGCTTCTACTTCTTCCTCGGTGGCCCCGCCGATTTTAAGGAGGCGACGGGCATCTCCCAGCCGGGCTTCGGCTGCGGCCAACTCCAGCTTTTTAATTTCTGCATCGTAGTTGAGCTCTTTCAGGTCCCGTTCGTACTCCAGTTGCAGCAACCCGATGTTGTTCTGACGGAGGGCCAGTTGGTCCCGCCGGCCATCAAGTTGCAGGCTGACGTAGTCCCGGTCCAGGCGCAGCAGTACATCTCCGGCTTTAACCTCGGTACCCGTTGTCAGCAAGACTTCGTCAATAGCAGTGGCCACGGGGGCGTTTACCTGTTCCTCAAAGGCCGGCAGTACCAGTGCCGTGGCGTTGATGGTATTCAGCACTTCCCCCGTTTCCACGATGGAAAACCGCAGGTTGCCCTCGTCAGCAGAAGGGCGTAGCAACCGCAGGCCAAAATACGCGCCAAGCGCCACCGACAGGAGGATAACTACCCACTTGAGGATACGTCCGTTGCGCCGTTTATTGATGGTAGAGTTGTCGATTTTGCGATCCATACTCACCATCGTGCCAGAACTATGCCAGAAAATCAATTTGCTAAAAGTCAGCTACTTACATGTTGGGTAATATTAAAATGTGTTCGTTTTTGAACACGAGGTGTTCGTTTTTAGTGCTGTAAGCAGGAGGCAGGCCTCTCCTTCAGTTAATCTGCCCCTTGCATCTGTCCGTTGGAAACCAAGGGGCAGACAACAAAGGGAAGATGTTTAATATTTTAAAATTGAGGCGTATTTAGATTTTAATTTCGTATTTTGGTTAAATACAAAATTTATATTTCATCTGAACCTAATGGTGGAAATCCTTATTACCTCACTGAACAAAAAAAAGCTGCCATGAAAACCATCGCATTTCGTTACGGATTCCTCTTCTTCATCGGGCTGGTCGCTATTTTTCTGATCAGCTACGCAGTGGGGCAGGGGGCCAACTACAACCTGCGGCTCCTCAATGGCGTCTTGCACCTGGTGATCCTGTACCTGGCGATTAATCAGTTGCGGGCCAAACAGCCCGGGACGCACCAGAATTACCTCAGTGGTGTCGTGCAGGGAATGTACGCCGGGGGCTTTGGCACGCTGGCGTTTACCATTTTTATGGTTTTGTTTCTTGCCCTTAATCCCGCTTTTCTGGCAAGTATTCAAACCGTAACCGGTTTCGGAGATCGTCTGACGCCCATTATGGCGGGGGCGCTGATCTTTATGGAGGGGGTAGGCGTAAGCCTGATTGCCGCTTACCTCATCACCCGGGTCGTCGATAACCGGATCGAGGGGAGTAAGCGGGAAGAAGGTATGGCTTATGCGAGCAGAGAATAGTGCCAGGGAGTTGTGCAAGTTTGCCCGGTAGGCGAAGGTATCTGCTGAAAAGCAAGCCTTGCGGTGCTTTCCCGGGCTCCCGGAGTACATTTTTTGCACCAGCGTCCGCGCCCCTGAAAAGCCTGCTCATTACCCTTATCTTTGCGCGCCCATCCGGAAGAAAAGACCAACGAACCAAGCATGGCTACGCGCAACAAACTTCAGAAATTTGCTGAGATCCTTCAGCTACCTAACGTTTACGAGAATTTTGACCCCCGCAATCCTGAACTGATTGGCGCCGGAGGAGCATCCGTAAGCCGTAAGGGAAATTGGGCGCAGGGACATTTCGGGAATGACCACCCCATCACCCTGGAGTTGGCTTGCGGACGGGGAGAATATACTGTGGACCTGGCCCGGCAGTACCCTAAGCGCAGCTTTATCGGCGTCGACATCAAAGGCGCCCGCATCTGGAAAGGGGCCACCATTGCCAGGGAAGAAGGCCTGGACAATGCGGCTTTTTTACGGACGCGGATCGAGATCATCTCGACTTTCTTCGCCCCCGGCGAGGTGGACGAAATCTGGATTACTTTTCCGGACCCCTTCCTCAAAAAAGGCAAAGAAAACCGTCGCCTGACGGCCGCCCGCTACCTGCGCCAGTACCGGCGCATTCTGAAACCCGGAGGTATTATTCATTTGAAAACGGATAGCCGGGAGCTCTACGACTGGACGCAAGCCACCTTCGCCCAGCAACCCGCCGTGGAAGTGCTTTACCACGATCACGACATTTACGCCAAGCCACTCCCCATTCCGGAACTCGCCACGGAAACTTACTACGAGAAATTGCATAAAGGGCTGGGCAAAACCATTACCTATACCCAGTTCCGCTTCGGTCCCCCTGATGTCGCCATTATTGGTGGTAAGGGCGTGCCCGGGCAGGAGTGATATCACTGAGTTACCCCCGCTACCAGTATCTGGGGCAGGGAAAGCGGGGGACGTAAGTTATCCGGCGGGCAAATCGCCAGTATTTTATCCTGACCCCGCTTACGAATCAGCTGACTACTGGTGCGGCCGGTCAATAATTTCCTGCTTTTCTCTTTTCCCAACAACGTCCGCCATTCCGGACATTTCCAGAAACAGGGTCAATAAGCCGATGCCCAGCAACAGGTAAAAGATAATTTTCAGGGTGGATGGGGACTTTGATTTCGGCGCCTCGGTCATCGGTCAGTAGTTTGTTGCGATCCTGTAACCCCTTATTTCAAGAGATGTTTCCACCAGGAATCGGGGTGAAGTACGCAAAGAAAAGTAAAAGCTGCTAAACGGGAGGGAGTAAGAATTGTGCTATTTTATAATCTAAATAGTTATAAAAACATTTTTTAAGTATAAAATACGCGAATAGTTGTCTATTTGCTTTAGTGTAACTATATTTGTACTATCGGAAATGAATGACATTATTCCGGTAACATTAAACACCTAAACCCTACTGTTTTACCCGTTTTTTGCAACCTTATTTTCAGAAGCCAGGACCCGCTATGGGCCCTTGCTTTTTCTTTTTCTCGTCATGGGGGAACGGAAGGATTACGTCGTTTCCAGGAGCCAGCCGGCGGCGTAACCGTAGTGGCGTACGCCTTCCGTCTCATCCCGTTGTTCGTGTACATCCGCCAGGAAAAAGGTGCCGTCATCTTTGTCGGCCACATTTTTGGTCAGTACCCCCCGGTGCAGCTGCTCGTAAGTGGCGTAGTCGATGGCCTGGCGGTGGTTAAGACGGGCCTCGATGGTGAAATTGGCCACCACTTCCTGCCAGCCTTGCTGGATGGTTGCTCCGAAAACCTTGGCTTTCGAGCCACTGCCGTACGCAAAAACACAGATGGCCTTACCCGCCACGGCACTGGTATCGGTTTTAAGGAGGGCTTCCAACGTACTCATTAAGCTGAGGAAAACACTACCGGCGTAGAGGTTTCCTACCCGGGAGCTGGCCCATTCTCCGGGAGCAATTCTTTCCTGGACGAATTTTCGGTAATCCTCCGATTTGGTTACCTGGCGGAGGAAATCGGTGCAGCTGGTCAGGTACTGCTCCCGGTTTTCGTAATCATCGGCACAGGGTACTTCCAGCTCATTACGCAGGATAAAGTCTACCCACTTGCCACTGTACTTCAGTTCTTCCATGAAAATTTCGGAAAACATCCGGCGGGCCTGGAAGGCGTAGGGCAGGTGAAAGGCGAGGTAATCGAAATCCTGAAACAGCTGTCCGGGTTCGCTGCCGTGGCGGCGGCGGTAGTCGTACAGGGCTTCCCGGATGCGGGCCTGGTAAGCCTGGTTGCTGTACGGCCCGTCAAAAACCGGCGTTGCCTTGTGGAGCAGGAGGTGGCTTTCGTTACAGTCCAGCACCCCGTTCACTTCCAGGCCCTCTGCCAGTTTGCGCTCGAGTTCATCCAGGTCTACGTCTGCAGCAGAAACATTGGGGAGGAGTTCGATAACCTCCTGCAGGATTTCCCGTTTCGTTACCTTGCGGTTAGGTTTGAAAAAATCGTGGGCGGGCCGGGTGGCTACCCCGAAGTCCGGGTCGATTGCGAGCAGGCGGGGCGATTGCTTTACCAGCATGGCTACGGCGCCGGCCCCCTGGGTGTATTCTCCGGGACTGTTCATTTCGTACTTAGCGTCGTCACTGGTGACGACGATGCCGATCCGACCTTCTTTCGCGGCGGCCCACTCCAGGGTGTTCTGCAGCGCGTCTACGCCGCCGATGCAGGCAAAGGTGAGGTCGACGACATCGCAGTTGAGGAAACAGTTGCCGCCGTACGCATCGGTAAAATGGTCCTGCAGCATGTCCAGTACGTAGGTGGCCGTAGGTTTGGCACCATCCAGGGCGCTTTCGGTGCCGAGGTAAATGCGCCCGATGTCGGCAGGCTCCAGATCATTTTTGTGCAGGAGGTCGAGCACGGCATTGGCGGCCATGGTGGCCGCGTCTTCACAGGCATCGGCGATGGCCATTTGCTCGAGGCCAAGACCTTTGTTCAGCTTGGCGTAGACCAGGTCCCTGGCTTTGGCCAGTTCCTCAATCGGGAAGTACAACTGGGGAACGTAAAGGGAAAAATCATCGATGCCAACGGTAGGGGTACGCATACGGGCTGCTTAGAGGTTTGAAATTCAAAGTAGCAACGGCCGAACGGAGATCGGGTTTAGCCAGCCACTGGAATAAGTGTCTGCCTGGACTGACTGAAAACACGGGGTTTTACGACGGGCAGCGGTTTATTTTTCGCTTTTCATCAGGTACTCCACCACGATGGCGGGCACGAGGTTTCCCGTCAGGCTGTGTCCCTTGCCTACGGTAGTGGCCAGCTGAGAGTTGCGCCAGTTCTGGTGCATACGCCGGGCACCGGCGATGGGGGCAACGTCGTCTTCTTCATCGTGGACGATGAGGCCGGGCACTTCCACATTCTTCACGAATTCCGTGAAGTCGATGTCAGCGAAGCGATGATCGAGCTTGCGGTGAAACTGGTGTTCTATGCCGTACTTGACGCGTTCATTGGCGCCGACGAATTCACAAAACTTATCGATGAAGTCTTCCAGGAATCCGGGGACGGCCATGCTGACGATGCGTTTGGGAGCAAAGGTGTATTCCGGTTTGCAGGCGTAATAAATGGCGGCCATACCGCCGCCGGAATGGCCAATCCAGTAGTCAGGGGCAAAGCCCAGGTGCTGGAAATATTCGTCCAGTACCCGGCAGTACATAAAGACGTTGAATTTTTTGCCTTCACTCCGCCCGTGGGCCGGCGCGTCGATGGCGTAGATATCGAAACCGGCTTTTTTCAGGGGTTCGTACAGCGCGAACCAGCGGGCCGTGGAGCTTTCCCAACCGTGCAGCAGGAGCACGGACGGACCTTTGCCCGGCCAGTGAAAACCATGGATGTTATGACCGTCACAGGTGTAGGTGTAGTGATCGGCTTCCTTCAGAAATTCATCCGTACCGGGGTCATCCGCCAGGCGCCGGGGACTCGTGAGGAGGTAGTAGCCAATCTTGCCGGCACCACGCCGGGTCATCCGCGCCGTGCCGTTGAGCAGGCGGCGGAGGCCGCCGAGCATTAGTTTTTCTTTGTTGACCGCCATGTATGCAATTCCTTTAAGCCACCACAAACTTACGCCCCATTCGCGGAACTTCCGGCCCCGGCAGGGGGTTATCTGCATTCCTTACCTCCGGAAACACCTCCATTATGGAAGCATTGCTACGCCGAATATTGCAGTTGTACGTCAAATCTTTCTCCGGCTTACCCCGCCGGGTGTGGTTGCTTTCGCTGGTCATGTTGGTTAACCGGAGCGGGGCAATGGTGGTCGCCTTTCTCTCCGTTTACCTGATCGACCAGAGGGGGTACGCCCCGGCAGACGCCGGCTACGTTATGGCCGCTTTCGGGGCCGGGGGAATCCTGGGGAACTACTGCGGGGGATTACTGAACGATCGGTTTGGCTCCTGGCATATCCAGTTGTTCAGCATGATTGGTGCCGGAATTCTCAACATTATCTTGGGGCAGATGACGGAGTTCTGGTCCCTTTGCCTCCTGGCGTTTTTGATCTCGCTGTGGGCGGATGCCTTCCGCCCGGCCAACCGCGCCGCGCTGGCCATTTACGCACCCGCCGAACGGCTGACGCAGGCCTACGGCCTGCAGCGGATGGCCGTCAACCTGGGGTTCAGCATCGGGCCCGCCCTCGGCGGCTACCTCATCTATACCTACGGGTTTGAACTTATGTTTTGGGCGGATGGCCTCACTTTCCTGCTGGCAGCCCTCGTGTTTTTCCTTGCCCTGCCCGCGGATGAAACCGCGAAGCCCCTGGTGGAACGCCCCTCCCGCAAGCAGCGGTCGATGGCAAATGTGCTCGATGCCCCCACCCTGGCACCTGCGTCCGCGCCCGCACACCAGCAGCTCTGGCTCCTGGCCTTCGTCGTGGCGAATATGGGCATCATCCTGCTGTTCTTCCAGTTGTTCAGCACCTTCCCGGTGTACCTGAAGGAGACGGGGTTTGACGAACGGGCCATCGGCTGGCTCTTTACCATCAGCGGGGTGCTGATCGTCACTACCGAAATGCCCATCCTCTACGCCGCCGAACGGCGCTACCGGCCCATTCCCACCATGCTGTTCGGTGCCGCCCTGATCATTACCGCTTACCTTACCCTACCCTGGGTAATCACCATCGGCTACCTGCCCCTCGTGCTGATGATACTGCTGCTAACCATGGGCGAAATCCTCTACATGCCCTTTACCAATACCTACGTGGCGCGTTACGCGCCGCCAGCACGGCGGGGCGAGTACCTGGGGCTGCTTTCCGCCAGTTACTCTGCTGCTTTTGTCCTCGGTCCCCTGCTGGGCTTTGGGGTGGCAGGGCACTACGGCTACGGTATCGCCACCCTTACCTGCTGCGCCGTGGCGATGGTCGGCTGGGCCTTACTCTCCCGCATCAATCTTCTCCGGGAGGCTAGCGCTGTTCCGGCAGGCCCCAATGGCCCCAAACTGCTTGAGGAGTAACCCGCAACCCGCAACCCGCAACCCGCAACCCGCAACTTGCAACTCGCAACTCGCAACTTGCAACCCGTCCCTAATCCGTCAAAACATCCACCACCGTTTTCAGGGCAATGAACATCGGCGCCCGGGCCTCCTTGCTGATGCTTTCTTCTTCGGCTTCGGCAGAGATCAGGTCTTCGATAAAGGCGAGCAGCTCTTCTTCCTCACTGTCTTCGAAGAAGGGCGTCAGGCGGTCCCGGAAACTTCCTTTTTCCGGCATGAGCGCATAATTCGCTTCTTCCGCCTGGCCAATCATGGCCTCACTTACGGGAACGCCGTCGGTCCGTTCTTCCTGTACGGACTGGTAAATGACCAGGGAGCCAAAGAGGAGCAGAGAACGCTCTTCCTCGCTCAGGATTTCGTGCTCTTCATTCGTCAGGTAAGTGGCCAGCGCGGGTTGCGCTTCGGCAAAATCCTGAATTTCTACGGCAAAGTCATCTTCACCGGCTTCCAGGCGATTAAGCACACGTTCAATGGAGGTTTCCTGAATCACTAAAGTTGATGTTTTATAAGATTAGCCGACGGACGAGGCAGGGCGCGGCCGCGGGTGCAAAGCGAAGCATTAACGAGCAGGGGGCGCACCGGTCAGTCCTTGGGGATGAAGCCGAACCGGGCACCTTCTTTGTCCACGATAAGGAAGCAAAGTTCGTTATGGTTCTTCTTGTAGACCTCCCGGAAAGGATCAATCTTTTCCGGAGGAATGATCGTTTTGGCCACCAGTTCTTCGAGCGTGGTCAGGTTGAGGTGCCAGATGGTTCCGCGTCTGGTACTGATGTCCGTAACGAAGATACCGGGCACCTGGTCGGTGGCCGGCCCGTCAAAGGCAAAGAATAAAGGATAGTTGCTTACTCCTTCATCCACGACGGTTTCGGCGGCTTCGGCCAGCTGGTCGCGGAAAGGTTGGACGTCGGATTGCAGTTGAACCCAGTTTTGTTGTTCTGCCATGGTGCGCAAATTTACGGTGCCAATCTTACCCGCTCCCAGTTATTGCCCGCCGCAACGCGGCGGTACGCCAATCGGTCGTGCAACCGGCTACTGCGGCCCTGCCAGAATTCGATGAGGGTAGGGACGAGCAGGAAGCCACCCCAGTTTTCCGGACGGGGCAGTACCGCGTCATTGGCGTAGGCGGCCTCTACTTCCTGTTGCCGGTTTTCGAGGAAAGCACGATCAGGAATTTCCTGGCTTTGCGGACTTACCCAGGCACCGATCTGGCTTTTCTTCGGCCGGCTCTGAAAGTAAGCCGTTGAGACCTCCGGCGCTGCCCGCACTACGTGACCTTCAATCCGGACCTGCCGCTGGAGCTCCAGCCAGTTGAAGACCGTTGCAGCGTAGGGGCGGGCCGCCAGTTCCTGGCCCTTTCTACTGTCGTAGTTCGTATAGAAAAGAAAACCTTCCTTACTGGCCTGCTTCAGCAGGACGACCCGCGCTGCGGGCGTCCCCGCTTCCGTGATCGTAGCGACGACCATGGCGTTTGGCTCGGGGCAGTCGCTCTGCTGTGCATCGGCAAACCAGCGCTCGAACAATTCAAAGGGGTTGTCCGGAGAATTAGACTCCAGGAGTTCATCAATTTGGTAATCGACCCGGAGGTCGCCTGCATCAATTGCCACGGGGGGAGAGGATTAGTGGTTAGTAAGTAGTCAGTCGTACGGTACCTGCATAAAATCGGCAGGGAAATTTTTCATTAGCTATCGTGGCTGCTGACGCCGTTAAAAAAAACTCGTCAACGCCAAGGCATTAGCTACGTTTTTTACCTGGTCAGGAAACACGCTGACTGCGCGCTAAATTTCCTCCTACCATTCCGGTACCGGTATAAGTACAGCTTATTGCCGCTAGTTGTTTAAGAAAGCAGGTGCTGATAGATGGTATAATTATCCGCATCAAAACAGACGAAGATGACCGTTTCCGGCAAGTGGCCTGCGTGTGCGTTTACCGTACGGATGGCAATGGCCGCTGCTCTTTCTTTAGGAAAGCCATAAATGCCGGTACTGATGTTGGGAAAAGCAACTTGCTTTGCACCGATTTTTTCTGCGAGCAACAAAGCGTTCCGGTAACAGCTCGCCAGCAATTCGTCTTCGCCGGATTTTCCGTCCTTCCAGCGCGGGCCGACGGTATGGATGACGTATTGACACGGCAGGTCTCCGCCGGTAGTGAAAACGGCTTCTCCTACCGGGCAACCACCCTGCCGGCTACGAATTTCGCGACAGGCAGCGAGGATGGCCGGGCCTCCGGCCCGGTGAATGGCCCCATCCACTCCGCCACCCCCCAGTAAGGAGGTGTTGGCTGCGTTAACGATGGCGTTGACGGCTTGCCGGGTGATATCACCCTGAAGTAACCTTATCTGCATGGCAACAAGTGAGCTTTGTGCTGTTTTGAAAAAACTGCGTTTGGCACCTGCGGCCGCGCCCTTGCGGCAGCCCGATCAAATTACAGCTCCCTTTCCTTACGCGGCTTTCAGCAACTCCAGCATTCCGCCTTCCAGCTTCGACTTGGCGTAGGCCCGGTCGATGGTGAAGTGCTTGACGTCCTTCATGCCCGGCATTTCGAACATGGCGTCGGTCATTACGGCCTCGCAGATGGAGCGGAGCCCCCGGGCCCCGAGTTCGTATTCGAGGGCGGTTTTCGCCAGGTACTCGATTACGTCGTCGGTAAAGGTGAGGTTAATCCCTTCCAGGCGGAAGAGGTGCTGGTACTGCTTCAGCAGGCTGTTATGTGGTTCGGTCAGGATGGCCATCATGGCCGTCAGGTCCAGCGGCTTCAGGTAAGTGACCACGGGAAGACGGCCGATCAGTTCGGGAATCATCCCGAAGCGGCGCACATCTTTGTGGGTGACGTAGCGCAGCAGGTCTTCTTCTTCAATCCGTTTGTCCTGGTTACTGCCGAAGCCGATGACCTTGCTGTTCATCCGCCGGGCAATTACCTTTTCGATGCCGTCAAAAGCACCGCCGCAAATGAAGAGGATGTTCTCCGTATTCACCTTCACGAGTTTCTGCTCCGGGTGCTTACGGCCACCCTGCGGTGGCACCATGACGTCCGTTCCTTCCAGCATCTTAAGCATGGCTTGCTGGACGCCCTCTCCGCTCACGTCCCGGGTAATGCTGGGGTTGTCCGATTTGCGGGCGACCTTATCCATTTCATCAATGTAGACGATGCCGCGTTGGGCGCTGTTCACATCGTAATTGCAGACCTGGAGGAGGCGGGCCAGGATGGACTCCACGTCTTCGCCCACGTAGCCGGCCTGGGTGAAAACCGTGGCATCGACGATGGCGAAGGGAACGTCCAGGAATTTGGCAATGGTTTTAGCCAGGAGGGTTTTACCCGTCCCCGTACGGCCAACCAGCAGGATGTTGCTCTTTTCAATCTGCACCTCATCTTCCGTCGTTGGGGGATGAGAAAGGCGCTTGTAGTGGTTGTAAACAGCCACGGAAATGATCTTCTTGGCCTGGTCTTGCCCGATGACGTACTTATCGAGATGCTTTTTGATGTCTCGTGGCGTTACGTTTTTGGGGAGGCTGAAATCGCTTTTTGTCGGTTTTGGTTCCGCCGTGTCCGGCTGGGCGGGCATGACGCCGCCGTACAGTTCTTCTGCAACAATCTCTTGTGCTTGTTCCACACAAATTTCGCAGATGTGGGAACTCAGGCCAGCCACCAGTACCAGTGCTTCGCTTTTGTCGCGACCACAAAAGGAACAATGAACTTCCTGTTTTTTTCCTCGCATCATAATCTAAAGTAGTGATAATCTGGTGGTAATGGTCAGGTGATGGCACCTGCCGTTACCGAAAAAATGGGAGACCCCTTATCAGAAAGGGAAAAAAGCCGCTCCAAATACCCGGTGGGGATCATTGGAGCGGCTTCGGGAGGCGAAAGTACGACATTAAGCACGGTGTTGCCGTACAATTGTACGACCAAACCAGTTCTTAGCGCCTTGGTATTTTATGCTTTGTCGCGATTAAGCACTTCGTCAACGAGGCCGTAGGCAACGGCTTCCTTGGCCGTCATCCAGTTGTCGCGGTCACTGTCTTTCTCGATGGCTTCAAAAGTCTGTCCGGTGTGAGAGGCCAGGATGGTATACAGCTCGTCCCGCAGTTGCGAGATCAGCCGGTAGTTGATCTCCATGTCGGAGAACTGCCCCTGCATACCGCCACTTGGCTGGTGGATCATGACGCGGGCGTGAGGAAGAATGGAGCGTTTGCCTTTCTCACCGGCGGCGAGGAGGACGGAGCCCATGGAGGCGGCGAGCCCGGTACAGATGGTCGCTACGTCAGGGGTGACGTACTGCATGGTATCGTACATACCCATGCCGGCGATGACGCTGCCGCCCGGGCTGTTGATAAACATCTGAACGTCCCGCTTAGGGTCTACGGATTCGAGGAAGAGCAACTGTGCCTGAACTACGTTGGCGACGTAGTCCGTCACGGCTACGCCCATAAAAATGATGCGGTCCATCATCAGGCGGCTGAATACGTCAAGCGCCGCAATATTCATCTGCCGTTCTTCAATTACGTTAGGGCTGAAACCCGTAACCTGCGGCGTCGCCATGCCGCCAATGGCAGCGGCGTATTTCTCAAGGTGCATCGTACTCATACCCATGTGGCGGGTGGCGTACTTCATGAATTCATCCTGGGGGATCATGGGAATTATATTTAAGGGTTTTGGCGACCCTTTTTCGGGCCGTCTTGTCGTAAACGCGTGAAGGGCGCGGGGGTTTAGTCCGGCCGGAAGCAAGTAGGGAGAAAGGGCGCCCGCCGCCAGCAAGTCGTTGCCCTGCATGAAGTCGTTTTGCTTCTATCTGGGCCAATCGGGCAATTCCCCCGGGCCGTGCACTGCCCCCAGGCAGCGTGACTTCAGGTCGGGGTGTTGCTTAGGTATAAGGTCGCCCAAAGAGTGTTGCGCGCACATTACACCTAAGTCACTCTGACTTAGGTGTAAGTGCCCACCGGTTCATTAAGCAGGTACGCTCCGGTT
Source organism: Bacteroidia bacterium (assembly GCA_030431945.1). Lineage (GTDB taxonomy): Bacteria > Bacteroidota > Bacteroidia > Chitinophagales > Saprospiraceae > Neolewinella. Next base: position 12,393 of record JAUIIF010000040.1, read on the forward strand.
ACTCTTCTTCCGCCGTTTCCGGCGTATTCTCTTCGTTGAACTGCTTGATCAGGTCGTTGAATGCTTCGGCGGAGAGTGGCTTTTCCTCCAGCGTGACTTTGTCACGCAGAGCGGCCATTATTTTTTTCTCGATGGCGTTGCTGGAAAGTTGCTCCCGTTGCTTTTCATCCTGCAGCATCTGGCCAACGTAGTTGTCAATGAACTCGTCCGTCAGGAAGTCAGGCCGCTGGCCGCCCAGCATGCCCATCAGGCTTTCCAGGGCTTCGGCTTTTACGTCGGCGTACTCGAGTTTTACGTCGGCTTCTTCGGCAAATTTGTTGCGGATCAGCATCCACTTTACGCCGCGCTGAAACATGTCAAACGATCCGCTTTCTTCTTCATCATGAATTTCCTGCATGATGGTCAGTGGCAGTTCGATGTCAGTACCCTCTACAAGGGCTTTCTGGATGGCGAAATTGGCCATCATCTCTCCCTGGCGGTTGAAACCGGCGGAATTATCCGCCGCAATTTTTTCCCGGACCTGCTCTTCCGTCGTTATGGCACCGGAAGCATCAAACTTGGTGAAAAAGGCTTCATCCATTTCCGCCGGCGTCGCACGGCTGGCCAGGTTGATGGTCATTTCAAACTGCTTGCCGCTGATGTCGGTAGCAGCATCTTCCAGCTCCAGCAGGTACTTGTTGACGTAGGCAGGCGTGCTGTCTTTTTCGATGGCCGTGATGTCCTTCACCTTCACGGTGCTGCCAATCTTTTTCCCGAGCACCAGTTTCTTACCGGCGTCGCTCAGGGAGTCTACGTACAGTTTGGTGGTGTTGGTGATTTTGTCGTCCATCGGGCCGACCTCCGTGAAGGTGACTTCAAGGATGTCTTCTTCTTCGACTTTGCCTTCCCTGATCTCCTCACTCTCGCCCGCCTGCTTCAGCATGCGGCTGATCTGCTCGTCGATGAACTCGTCATTCGTGTCCAGTACGTATTTGTCGAAAGACTCCTTGGGCAGTTCGAGGGTGAATTCGGGCTCCAGGGCCAGGTCGTACTTCAGGGTGATGTCCTGCAGGGTACTGGCCGTCAGCATGGGCACTTTGTCGTCCTCCACCGGTTGGGGGCTGAAGATGAGCTTAATGTCCTGCTCTTCGATGTGTCCGAAAAGCGCATTCTTGATTTCTTCGTCCAGGATTTGGCCGAGGATTTGGTTGCCCATCATTTTACGCAGCGTGGAGAGCGGGGTTTTTCCTTTACGGAAACCTTTCATACTCACTTTTGCCTTCTGCTTCTTCAGCTCGGCGACGAGCTTGGAGTTCAACTCATCTTTGGTAAGGGCGACCTCAATACGGCCGGTGACGTTACCTGTCTTCTCGAATGTTACGTTAGCCATTGCTTGCTATACTACTAAGTTTGGCCTTTCGCCAGGCCGGATAAAAAAAGCCCGCCTTGCGGCAGGCCAAGCGCCTCCGGAAAAACCGGAAGATTTTGGTGTGCGGGTGAAAGGACTCGAACCTTCACGCCTTGCGGCACCAGATCCTAAATCTGGCGTGTATACCAATTTCACCACACCCGCAGGGGCCTTTGGCGGAGGCGAATCCGCTAAAGCGGGGCAAAGGTAAGGGTTTAAAACTTGTTGCGCAAGCGTTTTTAAGCGGGTGCCAGTGCAATCGCAAGATCGCTCGGCGGCCGAGGCGCGAGGAACGAGCTGACGCGTCCGCCGAGCGATTCGTAAAACCGCTTTTCGGTGGACGGGTCAGGCCACTTCGTGGCCGCCTCGCCCGACGAACACTCACTTCCTATGATCGCCCTGAAATGGGCCCTAAATTGACTTTTGCGGGGCGGAGCCCCCCCCGGGAAGGGGCTGTAGCCACTTCTCCGTACCGTTAAAACTCGATGGTTTTCCGGCGCAACTCAAAGTTTTTGCCGAGGTAGACTTTGCGGACCATTTCATCCGCAGCGAGTTCTTCGGCCGTACCGGCTTTCAGGATGCTGCCTTCAAACATGAGGTAGGCCCGGTCCGTGATGTTGAGGGTCGCCTGCACGTCGTGGTCAGTGATCAGGATACCGATGTTTTTTGTCCGCAGTTTGGCGACGATGGACTGAATGTCCTCCACCGCAATGGGGTCAATACCGGCAAAGGGCTCATCCAGGAGAATAAATTTAGGGTCCGTTGCCAGGGCGCGGGCGATCTCCGTCCGGCGCCGTTCGCCGCCCGAAAGGGTATCCCCGTTGCTGCGCCGTACTTTTTCGAGACTGAATTCGTCAATCAGGCTTTCCAGCTTTTCTTCCCGCTCCTCCTTGCCAAGGTCGGTCATCTCCAGCACGGCCGCAATATTGTCTTCTACGCTCAGCTTGCGGAAAACGGAAGCCTCCTGCGGCAGGTAGCCGATGCCCAGCTGTGCCCGCTTGTACATCGGCATTTGCGTGATGTCCTGTTCGTCGAGGTAGACGCGGCCTTCGTTGGGTTTGATGAAGCCCACCGTCATGTAAAAGG
>JAUIIF010000678.1 GCA_030431945.1 Bacteroidia bacterium
CAGCACGGCATCGAGGATGCGGTCATCGCCGATGGTGTACTTGTGCTTCAGTTTATGGCCATAAAAACCCGCCAGTGTTGCCCAGTACCGGGCGGTAAGGCCGCCGCGCAGGTCTTTGATCAGATCATATACCGGTACGTCGAGCTCACGTTCAATCATCGAGATCAGCACTTTGCCCTGGGTTTTGGACATTTTTTTGAGGGGCTCCTCAAATTTTTCTTTCAGTTCCTTTTGCAGGTTTTTATTGTACCGCTTCCGGTCCCGGTTCCCCATATTCTGGGTCATGTATTCCGTTTCCCGGAAAATACGAATGGCATCTACGGCGTACGGGTAAGCACGCTGAGCGTAAATCCGGTACCGGCGGTACAGTTTATACTCCTCCTCCGAGTCAAAGACTTCCGGGGTGCTGATGGAGACATCCCCCAGCTGGGCGATGATCAGGGTGTCCCCACAATCATCTACGGTGTAGGGGTAGTATTTACCGTCTACTTTGGTATAGCCGGTTTGGGCTTCAAGCAGGGCGGGGCCGCCGGTGCAAAGGAGGGTAAAAAGGAGCAGGGTAAGTAAACGACGCATTTCTCAGGGAGCTGGGTTACGTAAAGTAAATGCTTTTAGGCCGGTGATAGGTGTAAAACAAGGTGTTAAATTATGGTCGGCTACCGGCATTCCGTCACTTTCCTGGCCTTCGTACGGCCGTTGGCTACCCGGCCGACTTGGCAATGGCCGACCTCAGGGCACTCAGCAACGTGTCTTCCAGGTTGAGCGAAAGCACGCTGCCTCCGGGCGTATCGTGCTTACCGTATCCGATGCGCTGCTTATTGCGGAGGTTGAAGATGCTGTACACCAGTTCACGGTCATTTTTGATGTTGGTTCGCCAGTCTGCCAGCAACAGGAAATCACCGCGTTGGGTGTCCAGGGTTAAGACGCTCAGTTTATTGGTCGTCCACAGCCTCCGGTTTGCTGATTGGTGAAAAGCAGGCGTGAGCGCCTGCGCAGAAACGGCGTATTTTGTTTTTTCCCTGATGGTCGAACTGACTTTCTCCGCCAGTTCAGCATTGAAGGTGGTCATCGCAGTGGGGCCCGTAAGCCCTGAATAGACCGCAACAATGACATCAACCTCTCCCCCGCTGGTGGTGTAGGTAGTGGCAGGTATTAACGCTTCACTCTTCCCGAAGCGATCAAAAATGGTAGCACTACCACCTGCGGGTTGCGGGTTGCGGGTTCCAGGTTGCGGGTTGGGGGTTGCGGGTTGCGGGTTGGGGGTTGCGGGTTGGGGAGCGGGGCCGACTGATTCTTGTTCCGGCAGGGATGTCTTTTTGTCCACCACCGGCGGAATATCCGTCCCTCCTCCTATCCCGCTGGAGATTGCCCAACCGGACAGAACCAGTAACAAAATGCCCGCCAGGTAGATCCAGGTTTTTGAACCGGACGTATTACGGGCAGTAGGATGAGGAACCGTTTCCGGGGGGCGTGCCTTTGCAGCGGTTGCCGGCACGACCTTTGCTTTTTCCGCATTTTGGGCCCGCTTTTCCGCTTCCAGCAGGTTCAGGAAATTCAGCATCCGCAGGCTCAGTGCATTATACTCCCGGTTGAGGTTTTCAAAAGAAGTAACGTTGGCAATTTCCCGCGAAACAATTTCCTTCCGCTCTCTGCTCAGGATAGAAATGAAGTCAAGTTGCTCCTGTTCGCTGGTCAATGATTTCATTACCTCAAGTGCCTCCTGGTAGCGGCTCTCTTCGATCAGGTTACGTATTTGGGCAAAAGCATCCATTGGGTCGGGAAAAACGGGTAATATTTAGTTGCTGAAAAAACCGCGTTGGGTCAGGTCCTTAAGGAAGTCTCTGGCCTGGTAGAGCATGTCTTTTTGTTTAAGGTCCGTCCAGGAACCAAGGTCTACCGTAGCACTTTTCGGTATTCCCCGTTGGCGGTTCACGTCGTAGAGGCAAAGACGGTATTCGGCTTCGTTAGTAGCTTTCAGGTTCCTGATATCCACCAGCAGCAGGTAGCGGGCGCGTTGGGCTGACAGTCGGCTGTCGGTCATCGTTCCCCGGAGCACCAGGCGTTCCCGTTCGTCCAGTTCATGAAACGTTTCTGTGAGTACGTCGTAAGCGAAACTTGCGGACAGTTGATTATCCAGAAAAGTGGCAAAAGACTTGCTGAGTGCTGCATCGTACTGGGTTGGCGACTTCCGGTTGCGGTACACGGCTACCGCTACGTCAACGGGGGTACCCTGGGTCATCAGCGCCGGCTGCAGGGTACGGGAAATAACGGAGGGGTCTAACTTGATATCCTTGATGGTGGATAAATCCGGTCGCCGTAAAATATCGGGGTCAATGGTCAGCTTACCTTCGGGTACCCGGCCGGGCGTGGAGGGTGCCGGTTCTTTTTCGTCCGGGGCATCCGGGACGGACCGTGGGGGATTTTCTACCCTTTCCACCCTGGCTGCTCCGGCTGAACCCGTTGAAGATTTCGGGCCCAAAAGCCAGAAACCAAGGGCGGCAACGAGCAGGAGACCGGCCAGTACCGGCCACCAGCCAATGCCTTTTTTGCTCCGCCCGGTGGTTGTTTTAGTGATGACCTTCTCGGTGGTGGAACCCGCCAGTTCAGCCTCCTTTCTTGTTTCCTCCAGGGAGCGGGAGGGAAACTCGACCAAATCCAAAAACATCAGCATATCCCCCACAATCCCATTTTCCTCAATCTGCAGGAGCCGTTCTTCCGTGAGGTT
>JAUIIF010000679.1 GCA_030431945.1 Bacteroidia bacterium
CTGAACACAGCCATTTACCAGGCTTTCCACCTCGTTGAGCCGCACAAAGTTGTTCGGAGTACCAATAGCGAAGCCGGGCAACTCAAACGTCGCAAAACCCAGCACTACGTCTACCGTAATGGTGTAGGTTCCCAGGTTCAGGTTATTGAGGAAGAAGGACTCGATCGTAATTTCGGTCTGTCCATCTACCGCAACGCTGCCAAAATCAACAGTAACGTAAGGTTGCTCAATCACACCTGCAGAAGTACAAGTGTTTTCCACCGAGATAAACATATTGGCCGGATCGAGATTACAGGATTGTTGTGCCTGCAGGCCAAAGGCGGAAAATAGTAGGATCGCCAGGCATAGCGATCTCCACATGGGAGTAAAATTCTTCATAGGGAAAACGATTTGTTTGGGATGAACGCCAATTGAAAAAGACGATTTTGGGTTATGAATTAAGTGTATTTATTGCTAGCGACCGAGGTCGTATTTTTTATTTTAAGTGTGGTAATCCGGCGTTTTTCAATCAATCCAAAATGCGCATAGCGCACCCGGGAAGCCCGTGAACGCTCTGATCTTTAGTTCTTTCTTGTTATTACTTAGGTGTGTAGTAGGCAAACTCAATCGAAACTTTCCGATTCGGAAAACGTGCTCAGGTACATTTTCTCCTGCAAACATAATAAATATCTTGTTTTATCACCAAGTAATCTGCCGCTTACAAGTAAGCCTGAGTCCGAAATAACTGTTAAACCGCCAAAATGCAGTCGTGAAACTCCCAAATTAGTCTTTACAACCTATTTTTTTAGTTGCCGCCACCAAATAAAAGCGCACTAAAAAACAGAACATACTCAGGGAGCGGTAGCAAAAATCAGTTAAACGGCAACTTAGGATGATTTTACGGAAACAGCGTTAACACCCCGCACGTGGCTCCTGGCGGCACTGTGGACCAGTCTTGCAAGTAACGCTATCAGTCCCTGACTTCAAGAGCTCGTGGCGAGCGATAATACCTGCGTCAGCGTGGCAGGGGAAAATCAGCGCCCCAGCCTTTTCTTCTTACCCCTGCGAACCCCTGACCGAACAAAGCGCAGGCTATTGCTGCTATAAGGTCAATCAAAAATCACCACCATGAAAACTGTTCTTCCCATCGTCTTAATAATTGCCGGTATTGTATTTGCTTACCTCGGCATCACTACTTTTCAGGGCTCTTCGGCTGACGTCAGCGTCCTCGGCCTGGAGATTGGCGCAACGGATGAAGGCGCACAAACCACGGCCATTCTTTACGGCGTCCTCAGCCTCGTTTGCTTCGGTGCCGGCTTCATGACCTACAACAAAAAATAATAACAGGACGGGCGTTACTGACACCTTCGTTCCGTGCTCCGGGCATTTTCTATACCTTGGGGCCCTAACAACCAAGCTGTCATGACGCCCTTCCACTTTGCCATTCTCGGCCTCGGCAACATCGCCCGCAAATTTGCCGAAGATTTGGCCCTCATTCCTGACGCCAAACTCGTGGCCGTCGGCTCCCAGTCCCTGGCCAGAGCGGAAGCCTTTGCCCAGGAATTCGGCGCGGTTCATGCTGCGGGAAGCTACGCTGACACTTTCTCCGGTCCGCGGGTAGATGCAGTTTACATCGCCACTCCCCACGTCACCCATCGCGAACTGACCATCCGCTGCCTGCAACGGGGCATCCCGGTTATTTGCGAAAAGCCGCTCGGGCTCAACCTGGCGGAAGTCACCGAAATGGTTGAAGTGGCCCGCGCAGAGAAAGTGTACCTGATGGAAGCGCTCTGGACCCGTTTCCTTCCCTCTACCCTCAAACTAAAAGAACTGATTGATGGGGGCGTCATCGGTGACGTGGAAAGCATCCGGTCTGATTTCGGGTTCCGGGCCAAAGACCTGCACACTGCCCTCCCCTCTTCCACGGCACCTGCGGCCGCGCCCGATCTTTCGCGCAATCGCATCCTGAACCCGGCCCTCGGTGGCGGTGCTTTGCTGGACATCGGCATTTACCCCCAATTCCTCTCCCAGTTCCTGCTCGGCGAGCCCGCAGAGATACGGGCCACCGCGCGCCTGTCTGCGGCAGGTATCGATCTGGATACGCAGGTGACCTGCCGGCACGCCCACGGCCGGCTCAGCCATAATTACAGCACCATCCTGGGCCGGACCAAAACCGAGGCCCTGATCATCGGCAGCAAAGCCAGCCTGCACTGGCACCCCCGCTGGCACGAGCCCAGCAGCTTCAGCCTGCTCCGGGATCAGGACACGCCCCCGGAAAACTTTTACTTCGACTTTGGCGAAGCCAACGGCTATCGCTACGAAGCGGAAGCGGTTATGGCTGACGTCAGGGCCGGCCGTACCGAAAACGAATGGTGGCGCCTGGAAGACAGCCTCGCCCTGCACCGTACGCTGACGGAAGTCAGGAGACAGACCGGCATCCGCTACCCGCAGGAATAATTCTGGCGGCACTTTCAGGCGCGGTCGCAGGTGCCTTGTTACGGACGAAACAGCCGGCAAAGTATACGCGCCATTAGCCAGGATGGCATGGCTTTTTGGCGGTCCCAGCCGGTGCCCCACCACTACCCTTCCGGACCTTTCTTGGTTTTACCTCATTTTATTACCAGCGCCTGCCCGCTTCGCCCAGGGACTCAACAGAGAGAAGGCAAAAAAAAGATCCCGTAAGGGGGGAGCATCAACTTTTTCCGTTCCGTACCAGCCTGCTGATCGTTATGTC
>JAUIIF010000680.1 GCA_030431945.1 Bacteroidia bacterium
GAAGGCAACGGCCTTGGCCGCAATGACGTGCTCCAGCGGGCCACCCTGCATACCCGGAAAAACGGCACCGTCGAGGATGCGGCTCATGGGGAAGAGCTTGCCACTCTTGAATTTTTTGCCGAATGGGTTGTCAAAATCCTTGCCCATCATGATGATGCCGCCGCGGGGCCCCCGCAGGGTTTTGTGGGTAGTAGAGGTAACGATGTGGCAGTGGGGGATGGGGTCGTTGAGCAGTCCGGCGGCGATCAGTCCGGCGGGGTGGGCAATGTCGGCCAGCAGGAGTGCCCCAACCTCGTCGGCAATTTCCCGGAAGCGGACGTAATCCCAGTCGCGGCTGTAAGCAGAGGCACCACAGATGATCATTTTTGGCTGGACCTCCCGGGCCTTTGCCGCCACCTTGTCCATATCAATGCGCCCGGTAGCTTCTTCCACTCCGTAGAAGTGGGCTTCGAAGTGTTTCCCGGAGAAATTGGCCGGATGTCCGTGGCTGAGGTGGCCACCGTGGGCCAGGCTGAAGCCGAGTGTTTTATCGCCCGGCTTGAGGCAGCCCAGAAAAACGGCCGCATTGGCCTGGGCTCCGGAATGTGGCTGTACGTTGGCATATTCTGCTCCGAAAAGCGTACAAAGCCGGTCAATGGCGAGTTGCTCCACTTCATCCACGACTTCGCAGCCACCGTAATACCGTTTACCGGGGTAACCTTCGGCGTATTTGTTCGTCAAACAACTGCCCATGGCGTCGATTACGGCCTGAGAAGTGAAGTTTTCCGAAGCGATCAGTTCGATGCCGTTGCGCTGGCGTTCGAGTTCACGTTCGATGAGGGAGAATACGGCAGAATCGCGGCTCATGGTAAAGGTCATTTGGTAGCCCGGGGGGAGGCCGCTGGTGGGTTGTCGCAGCGGTAAAGACGCCGGAAAGCCACCAGGTTGAATTAGTAAAATGCAAAATTACGCCTTATAATCACGCCGACGGCAATCTACCGGCGACAAAAATTGTTAGCCTCTTACGATTTTCGAGCCTCATCTTCGCGTTCATGCCCCAGCAACAGCAACATTATTCATCCCCAGTGTACGCCTTATCCAAAATTGTAGAACGGGTATTTCTGCACCTGCCCCCCGGGTGGGCGCGGCCGCAGGTGCAGGGAAGGGTTTGGAGAAGCAGACGGACCCACCCCAAGGCCCTGTCAGCTTTTATCCTGCTGGCTTTGCTGCTGGGGTCCCTGACGCTGGCCGCCGGCACCCGGCGTTACCGCGCTACCTGGCGGGAAGATCCGGCGACAACCATGACCATTGGTTTTGAGCACTACCGGGGGAGCAACGTGCGCATCGTGTACGATACCCAGGATTTTGGCCGCGACGTTGCCGCTTACCGGCTCAGCGCCAACCCGGCACGGATGGTTAACCACGCCGGAATGCGGAATGTCTTTGTGCGCCTTGGCGGGCTCTCACCCGCCACGCTGTACTACTTTCTGGTGGTGGACTCCGACGGCGCCAGCCAACGGATGATTTTTGAAACGCCCCCAGGTACCCCGGAGCAGCCCCTCAGCATTGTCGCCGGTGGCGACAGCCGCAATAACCGCGAAACGGCCCTGGTGGCCAATCGGCTCGTGGCCAAATTACAGCCGCATTTTGTCCTCTTTGGGGGGGATATGACCAATGGAGACTCCGACGAGGAGTGGCAGCAGTGGCTGGACGACTGGCAGGAGACAATCAGTAAGACCGGTCGCCTCACCCCCATCGTTCCCGCCAGGGGAAATCATGAGCGCAGTAATGCCTCCATTTTCAACCTCTTCGATGTCCCCAACCCAAACGTTTTTTATGCCCTCGACTTCGGTGGAGGCTTGTTGCGGACCTACACACTGAATACCCTTTACCCCGCCTCTGGCGATCAGTTGCAGTGGCTGGACCGTGACCTCTCCCGCACCAAAGCCAGGTGGAAATTTGCGCAGTACCACCACTCCATGCGCCCCCATACGGCCAATAAGCCGGAACGGGACGAACTTGTCCTGCACTGGGCCAGCCGCTTTTATCAGTACGGTATGGATCTGGTGATTGAGTCCGACTGCCATACCGTCAAGCAAACCTGGCCCATTCGTCCGAGTCGGGAGCCCGGCGCTGCCCAGGGCTTCATCCGGGATGACCGGCGGGGAACCGTCTACGTCGGGGAAGGCTGCTGGGGAGCCCCCCTGCGGCCCAATGACGACAATAAACCGTGGACCCGGGCCAGTGGCCGGTTCAATCAGTTCAAATGGATTTGGGTGGACATGAATCAGGTACAATTGCGCACGGTGGATATCGACCGCTCCGGTTACGTGGTGCAGGAGAATGACCTGCTGGCCCGGTTTAAATCTCCCGCAGGGTTTTACTACTGGGATGCCGACAATACGGGAGATGTTTTGCGGATATCCCGCCGGCAGGCGGTATCGCCACCGGCGAAGGGTGCGCCACTGGCGACCGGCGGCGGTGCCGTTATCCAGCCGTCCGGTTCCCCGGCGACGCTGGCCCGGGATGCTACCGGGGCGGTACGGGTCGGGTTCGGGATGCCGGCCAGCGGCCGGCCGGAAATCCTCGTCATTGGCCCGGGCAACCGACTGCTCTGGCGAGGAGAACTTTCGCTCCGTGGCCCCGGACCGTATTCCGAAAAAGTCAACCTGCCGGAATTGCCCTACGGCGCCAAGATGGAGCTGGTCGTCAAGGCCGGGAACAAGGTGGTCG
>JAUIIF010000681.1 GCA_030431945.1 Bacteroidia bacterium
CACGGATAACATTGACATCGTTTTCAATGAACTTGATGCGCTCTTTAACCTCGATCTGGAAAAAAGAAGCATCCGTCCTCAACTCACCACCCTGGATTTTATCCGCCTGGGCACCAGCGGATCCTTCCAGCCAGATCTGCCGCTGGACAGCCTGCTGCTTTCCACCGCAGCCCTGGCAACGGACGGGTTGCTGCCTTTCTACCTCAACGCCGGCGAACCCGACGAAGCGGCCATCTCTCTCTTCGAACACCTGGAAGATGGAGGCGTGAAGTTGCCGGTGCCCGTCCTGATCGTCCGACCTACCTTACTGCCTGCTTTCGCTGGCAGCGACTTGCCCCGGGGGGTGACCATTACGGCTGCTGGCTTTTACGCCCCGCAGGGGCGCAGCCTGCGCCTCCCTTCTGCCTTGCAACCAGATTTACTTCGCCAACTCCGCAGTTGGCAGCACGATGGCCTCCGCCTGACCAACCTCGAAATGGAAACCGCCGGAATCTACGGACTGGCCACCGCCCTCGGGCACCGGGCGGTCTCTCTGTCCGCCTTACTGGCCAACCGCGCGGAAGGAACTTTCAGTACCCAACCAGCTAAAACCGTGGAACACCTGATCGACCGGGGCCTGGAACTGGTGCTGAAGGGATAACCCGCAACCCGCAACCCGCAACCCAAGACAATACGCGCCACTACTAGTCGTTTTATACCTGGATTAAATTATCAAACGTGCGTTATTTGTTTTCTTTACTGACCCTGGTCTTGCTGTGCCTGTTTACTACGGGGCTGACGGCTCAGGTTAACTACGCCGTTGCTATCGATGACTACGTGTCGGCACACGATGCCCGGGTTTCCACCCGGAACTGGGCTAAGGTGAGAAAGGCAACGGTCACCCTGCAAGTCAATGCCGCCAACGAACTGGAAGCCCTGGTCGCCTCCGAAGACAACCTGCGCATTACCCTGCAGCGGGAAGGGCCACAGGAACTTGATGAACTCTTTCCCCTGACGATCAAAAATGCCTTCGTAATCATCACTAACGAGACCGTAGTCATTGTCGATCAGACGGAACAATTGCACTTCGCCCTCACCCTTGACGCTGAACCGGCACTGCCCGAAATTCCCGGTGAACCTATGTTGGTCTTTACCGGCTACGGCATTGGTCGCCATTGGTCAAAAGGCCTCTAGAGGTAGGTAAGCTCAAGGTTGGGGTTAGTCAGCCACAACATCTTTTGCACCTGCCCGCGATGTAGAAACCTTCCTGCAGCCGGGGCTTTACTCCGGTTTTCGTGCCCTGGCAGCCCAAGAAATACCAGTACCTTACCTTCAAAGTATACGTTGAACAGGCCTTAAGCCTGTTCAATAGGCGTAAAAACTGTCGTTGGCAAACCTGCACCCTGCTTTTGCAGTTGTTGAGGTAAAGCTTGTCGACCATGACCCACTCTTCTTCCCGCTTCCTGGCTCTGGGAGGCATGTTACTGATGCTCGTTTTATACGGACTTAATGCGACGGGTAATCTCGGCCCGAACCCCATCGGGACTACCTCTACGGCAACCAACCCGCTCATCGTTCCCGCGCCCTGGGCGTTTGCCATCTGGGCTCCCATCTACCTCGGGTTGATTGCTTTTCCCCTGTATCAATTGTTCCGGCAGCGAGACAACCATGCCGCCTGGGTACCGCTGCGGCAATGGTTTGCCGCCAATGTTGTTGCTAATGGCGTCTGGCTGGCGTTCGCATCCTACGATTGGCAGTGGCTGACCGTCGCCGTGATCGTTTTCATGCTCATTTCTCTGTTTCGAATCAACCAGTTGTTACGTACCATCGAGGCAAGTAACGCAGACCTCAATTACTGGTTAGAGCGCTTGGTCTTCAGTCTCTATTTTGCGTGGATTACTCTGGCCACGGTACTCAACGTGAGTTCAGCCCTGCATTTCTACGGGTGGGCCGGCTGGGGTGTTTCAGAGGTGACCTGGACCATCATTATGGTGCTGATTGCCGCTCTGATTGCCGGGTACACGAGCCGGCGGTACCAGGATGTGGCCTATGCTGCAGTAGTGATTTGGGCTTTTGTCGCGCTTGCCGCTAAGCATTGGGGGGCGCAAACGCAGGTGCTGAGTTACGTTGCGGGAGCAGTCGCCGTCGTCTTCGCCGGAATAGCGGTTTGGAATTGGCGGAGCCGTAGCCTGGCCCGGTAAACTGACGCCACTCAGGATACTTTCCTTCGGAGAAAGTACTGGCCTTCAGCCAGGAATGCTTTTCTCCTACTAAGTTATCCTTGACTTGGGGTGCCCGAGCCAAGTATAAGTACCCTGGTTCGCGGCCAGGCTACTCCTCTTCCACTATATGGTGGATGCGGTCCAGGTGCAACTCTGTGGTCATCTCCCGTTCAAAGTACATCGGTTCGAAACGCGCGTTCCAAATGATCTCGTCGTGCAGGTAGGAGTTGTTGATGTGAATGTTTTGGGCGAATGTCTCGTCATAACCGTCAATTGTAATCAACAGCTCTGAATGTCGGCGGCAATAATCTTTTTTTGACCATCCAAAAATGGGGCTGTCAGACGTGATGGGATGAACAATCGTCCAGTTCAGTGGAAATAAAGGTACGTTGTCCCGTTCGAGTTCCAATGGTGCAAAGCGCCGTTTTTCTCCATCGAGCCAGGTGAGTACCACCCGGGCGGATACGTTGATCAAGTGACTATCTCGCTGGTTGGCAATGCGGAACTGT
>JAUIIF010000682.1 GCA_030431945.1 Bacteroidia bacterium
GCGCTGCCGCGCTTTTAGTAAGGTATACGCTGCGCTTGCAGGGCTGCTCGCAATGCTCGGGGGAGACGCACATTTGTTACCCGTCAAAGTAGAGTGTACCGTTTGTACGATAAAACGCGGAGCGTTTTTTGTAAGCCCCTCTCCGTGCAGCCTTAGGCGGAACGTGCTGGAGAGACGCGCTGCGCGCTTTTAGTAAGGCAAGACGCTGCGCTTGTAGGGCTGCTCGCAATGCTCGGGGAGACGCACATTTGTTACCCGTCAAAGTAGGGTGTACCGTTTGTCCGATAAAACGCGGAGCGTTTTTTGTAAGCCCCTCTCCGTGCAGCCTTAGGCGGAACGTGCTGGAGAGGGGTTGGGGAGAGGTCAAAAAACGTGTCGCAGGAACACCGACAAACGGAAGACCTACATCTAAAAGCGCGCAGCGCTGTCACTCCTTATTCGCCAGCTGCCCGCAGGCGGCGTCGATATCCTTACCCCGGCTTCGCCGTACCGTTACCATTACGCCGCGGTCGCGGAGGTAAGTGGCAAAGTCATCAATGCGGTGCTCGGTGGATTTCCGGAAGGGGGCATCATCAATCGGGTTGTACTCAATGATGTTCACCATGCTTGGTACCCGCTTACAGATCTGGTACAACTTTTCTGCATCTTCCAGGGTGTCGTTAAAATCCTGAAAAGTGATGTACTCGAAGCCAATCCGTTTTTTCGTTTTTCCGTAGAAGTAGATCAGGGAGTCCACGAGGACTTCCAGGTTATTACTTTCATTGATGGGCATTATTTCATTCCGCTTCACGTCATCCGCAGCGTGCAGGCTGATGGCGAGGTTGACTTTGGTGTCCTCATCCGCCAGTTTTCTGATCATTTTAGCGATGCCGGCCGTGGAAACGGTCAGTCGCCGTGGTGCCATGTGCAGCCCGGTGTGCGAAGTAATCCGGTCAATACTTCCAACCACCTCCCGGAAGGCGAGCAGCGGCTCGCCCATGCCCATGTAAACAATGTTCGTCAGGGGTTTGCCGTAGGTTTCCAGGCATTGTTCGTTGACCAGGTACACCTGGTCGTAGATTTCTGCCGCCGTCAGGTTCCGCAGTCGCTTCATCCGGCCGGTAGCACAAAAAGTACAGCTTAAGCTGCAGCCTACCTGGCTGGAGACACAAACCGTGAAGCGGTCATCTGCTTCCACGGGGATCAGTACCGATTCGATCAGGTGCCCGTCGTGCAGCCGGAAGCGATTCTTGATCGTCCCGTCCGCGCTGCGTTGCACCTTATCTTCCGTAACGGCCAGAATCGTGTAATGCTCCTCCAGCGTTTCCCGCAGGGCCAACGACAGGTTGGTCATCTGCGCAAAGTTCCGGGCACCTTTCTGCCACAGCCATTCATAAACCTGCTTGGCCCGGAAAGGGCGCTCGCCCAACAAAATCAACTGGGCAGTCAGCTCCTCAAGGCTGAGGGCACGAATATCAATCAAGGCAGTAGGGGAAGACATAAAGAAGCAGAAAATCAGTAAATTAGCAATGTGCTTACGTAAGCAACACCCCCAAACCACTGGGGGTTTTGTTGGTGGGCGCGCAAAGATACAACGGTTCTGAATGCCCGGTAAATATCAGGGACCAGTGCGTGGCCCTTACGGCCGTAGTCAGCGTTTCATCGGAGCGGCTCTCCGGGGCCGCCGGACAACTTCCGCCGCCCTTGTACGTTATCTTCGCCTCACGAAAATCAATATTTTGTACCACGGTCAACCATCGGATCCGAACTATTGGGCCCTCTATGACGAGGCGCTGCGCTTCGACAAAGTCGGAGATGTGTACACGGCCGTGAAGTTGCTTAAGAAGGTCAGTCGCCTGTGTCCTTCCTGGCCGGATGCCTTTGCTGCACTGGGGAACATTTACCACCGGCGGCGGGAATGGAAACCAGCCTTTCACTACTGGAAAAAAACCGTTGCCCTCAATGCGGACGACCGGGAAGCCTGGTGGCACCTGGGCCTGGCGGCCGTTGCCCTGGGCCGTATGCGGGTAGCCACCACCGTCTGGGGGAAATTTGGTTTTGAGAAAATTGCGCTGGATACGCCCCTGTCACTCGAAGTGAAAGGAGCTAATGGTTACGAAATCCTGTGGATGCAGCCACTCGACGCAGGCCGTGGCCGCCTGCTCAGCATCCCCCACCCCGGCAGCAATCTGCGGTACCGGGACCTAATGCTGTACGACCGCCGTCAACAAACCGGTACGAATGTTGTCGAGGCCCGCCGCATCGCCGTTCACCCTTCCCTTGACCGCCTCAAACGGTCGCCTTACCAGACCTTCAGCTGCCTGTTGCACACCAGTTCTCCCAAGGCCATCAGACAGTTGGAAAAACTTGCTTTTGAGGCCGGGCTCGGCTTTGAAGTCTGGAGCAACGCCAGCCACGCCACCCGGCTGCAAAAAAGCAAGGCCAGCGAAACGGAAAAGGACAACTTTCCGGAATACTACAATGACCTCGTCCCCCGGCCCGATCACGGCACCGCCCTGGTGGCCCTGGCCGCCATCCACCCCGCCGAAGTGGAACGCACCCTGAACGACTGGCAAATCGTGAGTCTCGAAGGATATTCGGACCTCAGAGCGTATTAAGACGAATACCCCGTATCCCGCACACTGCTATACCTAAGTCAAAGTGGTATGGGACTTTATCACTGGCTATCGAGGCTGCTGATTTCGTTAAAAAGCCTCGTCGAAGCTAA
>JAUIIF010000683.1 GCA_030431945.1 Bacteroidia bacterium
CAGGAGTGCCAGGGCGTCATCATTCGTCAGGGTCTTCTTCCACCAGGTGATCCCCTGCAAACCCCAAAGATTGTACACGTCCCGGATGCCGCTCGTATGGTTCAGGAGGTGAGCGATCGTGATGGGGTCTTTGATCTGCGGGTACAATTCTGGCAGGTACTTACGGACATCGTCTTCCAGACGGAGTTTGCCCTGGCAGATCAGTTGCAGGGCGGCGATGGCCGTAAATTGTTTGGCGTTGGAAGCGATGTTGAAGCGGGTGTCGGCAGAGATGGGGCGCTGATCGTCCAGGTCAGCCAGGCCGGCGTAGTTGGTATAGATAACTTTACCGTCGCGGACGATTCCGAGGACACCGCCCGGACCGCCCGCCGGGATGTCGGCCATAAAGGCCTGGTCAATGGCTTCCGTTTGCCCGGCAGTCAGGGGTTGAGCACTGAGATAACCGCACCACACAAAGAGGATAGAAAGGAAAAAAGAGGATTGCATCGGGGAAAGTATTTCGCATTTGGTTCGGGGTAAAAGTGCAGGGTTTCCCCGCCACCAGCGCGCCAAATCACGATGTGGTACCCTTCCCCTTGCTCATTTCGGCCAAATATTGCACCGGCGTCCGCGCCGTCACCCTTTTGAATACCCGGTTAAACGTTGTTTTGGAATTGAAGCCACAAGCCAGCGCGATGCTCAGGATCGTGAACTGGTCTTGTTCGCCCTGCGCAAACTTTGCCTGCACGGCCGCTACGCGGTAGCCATTGACGAAATCGTTGAAGTTTTGCTGAAACCCCTGGTTGATGAGGCCCGAGACCTGCTTGCTCGTTATCCCTAGTTGATCCGCTACGTCGTTCAGGGTAAGGGTCGGGTTTTCGTACAGCCGGTCCTCTTCCATCAAAGCCCGGATGATGGGTTTCCAGGTCTGCATTTCTGCCGGTTCGGCAACCAATGATTTTTCCGCCGGTTTCTCCTCCACTGCTGCGGCAGCGGGGGAGTTTTGCCGGCGCCAGTGCAGGGGAGCCAGTGACTTTACGACGTTGGTATACCCCGCCAGCGCAATAAAATAATAGAGTGCGGCAAACCCCAGGTAGTACCAAAACCACCGGCCGAAACTACCGAAATTAGGGAGCAGCAGCAGGAAAATGATGCGCAGCGTCATGATTCCTAACAGGGCAACCAGGTACTGCTTGACCCAGGAAAAAACGACCGTATCGGCGTAACTCAATTCCGCAAAAATTCGTTTCCGGTACTGGTTGTAGGTCCGGAGACTGCGTACTGAATAGACAATCATGGCCAGTAAGCCCGAGATTTGGTACCAGGGCGCCAGGTCCTTATCCCGGCCATCAGCGTAGAAGTAATAGTCTCCGTCCAGTACCCAGACGTCGGTAACAAACACCACCAGGCTGTACAGAAGGTAGGCTGCTCCGGGTAAGAAATGTAACCAGTCCCTGCCGCTTAACCGGAAGTCCGCATCGAGCAGACTCCTGGTGTAGAAATACATGACGGGGCCGATCAGGAAAAATTGCTGAAAGGGAACGAAAAAGAGGACCTCACGGTAGCCGTCTTTTGCGTACCAGCCGCTGTACCCCAACATAAACGGCACGATGTAGCACGAGCAAAGGGTCAGAAACAGACTGAGCCAGTAGCTTGGTTGATGGCCATATTCCCGCCCACGTACCGCCAGCAGGCCTGCGAACAGCAAACCATGAATAAAGAAAAAGAGCAGACACGCCGTCTGAAAACTGATTGCGAATTCCATCGGTAGGTACGAAGGTAATCTGATTAGGGAGGTAGCCGAAATCAGGGCGCGGACGCAGGTACCGGGGTAAAACAGCGGAGCCAGCGCCCCTGGTCACCCGTCATTCCCCGAACAGGCTGTACTGCTTCCCTTCCTTCAGCAGCCGGAAGCTCTTCCGGTGATGCTCCGTAGCACCGTAGGTTTCGATGGCTTTCCGGTGGGCGATGGTGGGATAGCCTGCGTTCGTCTTCCAGCCGTACTGAGGGTACTGTTCATCCAGCCGGCGCATGTGTTCATCCCGGTGCGTTTTCGCTAAAATTCCGGCAGCGGCGATGCTTTGGAATTTTCCGTCTCCCTTAATGACACATTCGTAAGGAGCGTCTCCGTAGGGTACAAAAAACTTGCCATCGATCAGGAGGAAGTCCGGCCGGGTCGTAAGGGCATCCAACGCCCGGTGCATCGCTCGGTAACTGCTCTGAAAAATGTTGAACCGGTCGATTTCGGCCACACTGAAACTGGCGACCTGCCAGGCCAGCGCCTCCGCCTCAATGGTTCTCCGCAGGGCATCGCGCTCTGCTTCCTTCAGTTTTTTACTGTCGTTCAGGGCGGGGTTGGAATAGCCGGGGGGCAGGATTACGGCGGCGGCAAAAACGGGGCCGGCGAGGCAACCGCGGCCAGCTTCGTCACAGCCCGCCTCCAGGCGGTCAGGGGCTAAGTAAGGGAGTAACATCCGGGCTAAGTTACACCGGAATTCCCGTCGGCAGGCCGTCAATGCTGGTCGTATTCTTCAACTCCCAGTACTCCAGCAGGTCCTTTTGCTCCTTCTTACGGGCCCAGTCGTTGAGCAGCTCCCGGTCTTCGTTAAAGTCCATCAGCGGTACGGCCATCCCACAACTCGTCTGCACCATGTCGATCTTCAGGTCGTAAATCTGCCGGGCCCCTGGAAGTTGGGGAAGCTGTGCCGCCAGTTCGTTCC
>JAUIIF010000684.1 GCA_030431945.1 Bacteroidia bacterium
GTCATTTTGCTGGAGGTAGACCCGAAGGGGCAAACTACCCGGATCGACTTTATTGTCTGCTGTGCGGAACTCGGCATTGCGGAAGTATGCATCAGTGACGTGGAACTGGTTGACAACCAACTCTATTATTTCCGGGAGGGCGTCCGGCATCAGGTACACCGCATTTTCAACCGGGTTATTTTCGATGAGCTCAAGGCCCGGGACGACCTGAAGCGCAGCTTTAACCTGATCGAGCAGGCAGATGTTGAGTGGGCGGGCCACCCCAACTGGTTTTTCCTGCTGAGCAAGTACACACTCCCCTTCATTGACAGCCCTTACGTACCCGACACCCGCTTTTTACACGAAATTGAAACACTGCCCGCTAACCTGAGCGACTACGTTCTGAAACCACTGTACAGTTTCGCCGGTGCCGGAGTGGACCTCTACCCTACCCCGGAAAAAATTGCGGCCATTACCACCCCCGAGCACTTTATCCTGCAAAAGAAAGTAAAGTATGCCGACCTGATCGAAACGCCGGACGGACCAGCCCGGACCGAAATACGGATGATGTACGTGTGGCCGGAAGGCGAAGAACGCCCCATTTTACTCAACAACCTGGTTCGCCTTTCCAAAGGAGAGATGATCGGGGTGCGCTATAATAAAGGTAAGACCTGGGTCGGCGGTAGTCTGGGGTACTTTGCCCCCTGATCATTTACCGTTTTCTAAACAAGGTGTTATCGTTGCGATAAAATCATTCTTGCTGCGCAATACCTGCCCGGTCAGTTGCGGTTATCTAGTTTCCATCACTTTTCTGTTTGCTTCTATCTTTTACGCTCCCCCCAGATGAAACGCCACCAACTCATTTTCCTTTTCCTAAGCCTGATTTTTCTCCTGCCCCTGACGACCGACGCCCAGCGGCGGAGAGGCAAAAGCGAGGAGCCGGTCTGGCCACCTGAACGTGCGTACGGCAGAACGACCCTGGGCAATGCCCTGCAGAGTGTTTTCCAGCGGCATTATGATTTTTGCGGCTTTACCAAACCGGCCGGCAAGCGGGATTACACCCCGCCGACCATTGAGCGCTTTCTGGGTAAAAGGGACCTCCGGACACGGGTGGAGAAGGCCGATATCAACGGCGGAAACCTGCTGAGCTACATCTTCACCGATGAGGAGACCACTTTTCCACTCGACGTCATCCGCTACCGCCCCGATCAGTTGCTGTTCAATCAGGCCGACGGGGTCAACCTCATGCCGGAGCCCCGCCCGGGATTTGACGCCTTTTTGCTGACTAAAAATTGCAGCGGCTACCTGAAAGCCTCGCTCGATGCAGGTCTGAAGCCCCCCTACGTTGCCTTTTCTGCGGCTTTGAATACCGACGACCGGCGCAACAGCACGGTGGTTGCCCTGGCGGGCAGTTTCGTAAGTCCGCTAACCACCATCCTGGCGGCCAATGATGCCCGGACGACGGAGCTGATGGCAACGCTCTGGCGCTTTTATCAGGACAACCCGGACTACGTCGGTCGGGCCTATTACCTCACTCAGTTTGAGGGGGTCATGATCAAACACCTCACGGATGCAGCGGAAGTGAGCCGGGCAGAACAGACCCTGGGCGTGAACGTGGCGGTACCACTGGCCGGCAAGCTAAACGCCGGCCTTTCCCACCAGCGTACTAACGAAAACACTTTCTCGGGGACGGACTGGGAGACCATCGTGTACACCGACTTCGACGGTCCTTATCAACGTACGCAGCTTTTTGCCCGGCTGCCCGGGCCGGACGCCATCGAAGCTTACTTCAGGAGTACCCCCCTGGTGGCCGCCGACAATCAGCGGCCTTCCCCATTGCGGGAAGGGGGTGCCCACCGGCATTCGGTAAGCATTGCCGGCCTGCCCGCCGGCCTGGCTGGTGCAGGCTGGCGTCTGGACAACGTACGAGGGGGGGCTTACCGCGGGGCGCCCTCCCTGCAGGTCAGTGCCGCAGGGCCTGCCGGCCTGTCATTTTCCATCGGGGGCAATACTTCTCCGGAATTGTTCCCGCAGGATCATCCGGGCGCCATCGCCGAAGTACCGCTTTACTACGAACTGGTACTTCCTTCCCGGGCCAACCTGCCCGATTTGAGGATTCCCGTCAGCAAACGCCTGCCTACCTCCTCCCACCCGCTCGTAGATATGTCCGGTGCCCGCTTTGAACTGGAACGCAAGGACAATGGCCAGTATGCTTTCCGATGGTACCTTACGCTGAACGTTAACGACGCGGAAAACCCGCTGGACCCAAACGGTAAGTTCGCAGCAACAGACATTGAAGCCGGCTGGGCCGAATCTCCGGTAGACTTAAGCCTGGTAGCGGCCACTTACGATAAATACCGGGCCACCATGACGGTGATTCTGGAAACGGAACGTACGTGGCCCCTCAACCTGATCGACGACCGGAACATGCAGACCCTGCCCGTTCGCGCTGAAGTTTGCCTGCCCGTCCGTGATGGCTACAGTCTCTGCCGCCGGCCACTGAGCACCCGGCTGGCCGTGCCCAGAATCCGGGTTCAGGCGATAAAGGGATTGGATTAGCAGCGGGGGATCGCTGTATCGTAGTGCCATTTCAAAGACATTGGCTGTACTGACTGTTCGCAGCAGCGGGATGAAAAGGCTATCCCTGCAGACATAACGCACAACATGAGTCATCCCGAATTTTGGCCTTGCCCGACCTCTGTTTGCGCTAAAACAA
>JAUIIF010000685.1 GCA_030431945.1 Bacteroidia bacterium
AAGTAACGAGCACGAGGACGAACAGGTCCCATTTGGGCATCTTGCCGAAGGTGCGCAGGCTGGCCCATTCAAACGTACCGATGGAGACCATGATCATAATGCCGGTCAGGGCGGCCATTGGCAGCTGCTCGATCAGTCCGGAGCCGAACATGATGAAGATGAGGAGCATCACGGCGGCAACGATGCCCGAAAGCCGGGCCCGGGCCCCGGAACTGATGTTGATCAGGCTCTGCCCGATCATGGCACAGCCCCCCATACCACCGGTGAAGCCACTGAGGATATTGGCGGCACCCTGGGCCACTGCTTCTTTGTTCCCCCGGCCCCGCGTTTCGGTAATCTCATCAATAATATTCAGCGTCAACAAACTTTCGATGAGGCCAACGCCGGCCATGATGACGGCGTAGGGGAAAATGATTTTCAGCATCTCAAAGGTGAAGGGAACCTGGGGAATGGAAGGCCAGGGGAAATCTCCTTTGATGGGCGCGATATCGCCTACCGTTTTGGTGTCAATACCGAGGAAGTAAACGAGCCCGAAAACGACCAGGATGCCCGCCAAACCCGAAGGGAAAGCTTTGGTGATTTTGGGGAGGCCCCACATGATCAGCATCGTGAGCAGCACCAGGCCGAGCATGATGTAAAGGTCATTGCCCACCAGCCAGTTGCCACTGGGGTCCTGGAACTGCGGCAGCTGGGCCATAAATATGATGATGGCCAGGCCGTTCACAAAACCAAAAACGACGGGGTGGGGGACCAGCCGCATCAACTTGCCCAACCGCAGCACCCCGGCGATCACCTGGAGGATGCCCGCCAGAATGACGCAGGCGAAGATGTACTCAGGGCCGTGGGAAATGGCGAGGGCCGCAATCACCACGGCAACGGCGCCGGTGGCGCCGGAAATCATGCCCGGGCGCCCGCCAAAAATGGAGGTTACCAACCCCATCACGAAGGCAGCGTACAATCCGATCAGCGGATCGAGGCCGGCAATCAGGGCAAAAGCCACGGCTTCGGGAACCAACGCCAGGGCGACCGTAAGACCGGAAAGGACTTCCGTTTTATAATCTACTTCCTGGTTGAAGTCGAAAAGGTTGAGGTACTTTTTCATTGGGGCAAAAATCAAATGGTTCTACGACCGGAGGGGAGAGACCGGCGTTGCTGGAATTTGCGACCGACATTAACTGGGAACAGCTGGTCCGCAAAGCGGCTTTGCTTAAAAATGGCGCAAAGGTACGGGTAACAATTGGCTTTATTTCAACTTTAGCCGGAGGATTCCATTATTCCGCCAATACCTCCCGGTAAAGCTCCATGAGTTGTTCGGCCGTGCGCTGATCGGAAAACCTTTCCATTGCGTAAGCATAGCCGCTCCGGATCATCTCCTCCCGCAATGCTTCCTGATTAAGGACTTCGGTAAGTTGTTGAACCAATTCACCGGGTTGGTCAGGGTTGAAGTAGCGGGTGGAGGGGCCGCCGGCCTCCCGGAGGGAGGAGTTATCCGCCGCAATCACCGGTACTTTGGCAAGCATGCCCTCGGCAATGGGGAGGCCGAAACCCTCGTAAATAGAAGGGTAAATTACGACAGTGGCGCCCCGGTATACCTGGACCAGATCAGGCGTATCATCGAGGTTGTTGATGATTTGTAGCCGTTCCTGCAGACCTAGACTATGGGCCAGGGCCTCAATTTTTTCCTGGTAGTCTTTGCCTCTTCCGATGATCACCAGGTCCGGCAACAGGCCTGCGGGGGCCATGGACATGGCCCGGAGGATCACTTCAATATTCTTACGCCGGGAAATGGTGCCGACAAAAAGCAAATACCTGGCAGGAAGCTTGAATTTAGCCCTGACTTCCGCCACGGCTCCGGGGAGAAAGGGGGCCTGGAAGGCAGGGGCACAGCTTTGGTAAATCACCCTGATTTTTGCCGGGTCCACGGCGAAGTAGCGGAGAATATCCTGACGGGTATTCTCACTGATCGCAATAATGCGATCCGCGTTGGCAATGCTGTTGGAGAACTTCCAGTGGTAGATCTTCCGGTCAATGAGCGGGAACAGCTCCGGATGGGTGCGGTAGATCAGGTCGTGAATGGTCACCACACTTTTGATGCCGGTTTTTTGCAGGTTAAAGGGAATCTCGTGGCTGAGACCGTGATAAATTTGAATACCGGCGGCCCGCAGGTCTTTTTTGATGGAGAAAGTCCGCCAGTACGCTTTCAGCGAATGCCCGACGTAAGTAACGGTGGTTGCCGGGCTTTTTTCTATGGCCAGCGTGTCAATGGCCGCGCTGACTTTAGTCGTGTACAGGTGAAACTGATGATCCGGGTAAAATTTCGTCAGGTTACGAACCAAGGTACGGCTGTAGTTGCCCAACCCGCTTCCGTTCGAAAACAACCGTTTAGCATCAAATCCTATCTTCATCATCAGGGCGCGTCATGGCACGATAGTCCGGCGCAGTAATCTTAACATGCTTGACAACATCGCCCTGCATCATACGGCTACCCACCCGCGGGTCGAGTTCTTCCAGCGGTGTATTGGTCGTAATCACCGTCGGCAACGCTTTGACATAACGATAATTGAGCAATTGGAACAGCTTCTCTTTTTTGCACCAGGCATTGGCCAGGTGAAGCGACGCCTCCGCCCAATAAAGCAAATCTTCTAACTGCTCCCAGAGAAAGTCGTCGCTGAGCAATTCAAAGAGGTAGAGGTC
>JAUIIF010000686.1 GCA_030431945.1 Bacteroidia bacterium
ACAGCCAATGGCTTCGACGTTTACCAGTGCGCCTTCCCAGAGTGGATCGGGATCACATGGTTCATCCGGGGTGATTACTGCATCGATACAGTGGCTTTGTCCCAGGTCAGCCGCACAGCTTACCCGGAACGAAAAGATGATGGTTCCGGAGCCAAAAGCGGGGAGGTCCCCCAGAGCAAATGTATAAGTTGAGCCCTCCACACTCGTCGGGGCGGGAGTGGCCGTGACGTCAACAAAGAAGTCATCGAGCGTGATGGTCAGTTCGGCATCCTCAGCCGTAGCGGATCCGTTGTTTGCGTATTCAACCCAGGCCAGATTCGTAAAGCACCGACGCAGGAACGGCATGGTTACCGTGGTCGTCAGCTGGGGGCAGGAAGCCGTCGCCGGGAGAAACACGTTGATCCCCGTAACGGGTGTTTCGCCCAGGGCAACGGATACTGCGGGTTCACACACGCCAAAAGGACTTCCGGGCAGCAAGGATGGTTCGATGGTGTAAGTCCCCGTCGGTAACTCCGTTTGCCAATAGCCATTGGCATTGGTCATGACGTAATACATTTCTCCCGTGATATCATTGGTCAGGAGGAGGACGTAATTCGGTACCGGCGTATCTTCCGGGTCAAGGTCACAGTCCGCTTCCTGATCCGCCCAAAGGTATCCGCTCAGGGAGCTGCACCCCAGTGGGTCTTCCAGAAAGACTGATTTTACGACGGTATCACAGGCGGTGGTAATGGTTGCCTGGTAAAGGCCGGGGATGGGGGTACAGAGGGTACCGAACGGATTGTTATTTGCGATGGAGTCCGCCAGTTCATTGGGCGTCTGCCAGGTGACGGTGATCCCGGTATTGGGCGCATTGGGTTGCGTCCCCTGAATGGCCAGGAACAAGCAGTTATGGTTAGAACACGTGCTGTCGTTATCAAAAACGATGATATTGATCAGGTCTTCGTTCAGGTTAGCACTTACGACTTCTGCGACACCGGAGAAACTACAGTTGTTTTCCGTGAAGGCTTCCAGCCAGTACGTTCCGGGCATGACCGCCCAGAACCCCGGGCCCTCAAAAATCTGGTTCAACGGGCCGAACCAGGTATAGGTATAACCTTCCAGTATTTCGTCCGGAACGATGAATACGGAATCCATGTCGCAGCCGATCACGAATGGTTCGGGGAAGGTGATGAAATTGAGCGAATCTTCCGGGTTGGGGCTTACTACGTACCTGGCTTCTCCGGAACACCCCAGGTCGTCATCAGTCACCGTTACGGCGTAGGTGTTCCACAACTCCAGGTTGGAAATGGTAGCAGTAGTCGCACCGTTACTCCAGACGTAATTATAATTTCCGCCGGACTGGCCGTTTACCAGGGCCGTCAGCGTGGCTGCTCCCGGGTCCGTACAAATGGCCCCCTCCTGCATAATAAGTACGTCCAGCCCCTGCTGTTCCTCCACAAAAATAATTTCGCTGCTTGCCGTACAGCCGTTGGCATTTTCCACCGTTACGACGTAGACACCAGGTTGGGGGACAAAGAAATTCACCGCTCCGGCAGACGTGGCGGAAACCGTTTCAACATTTCCGAGTTGCAGGTTGAGCAGGGTGATGGATATGGGATAGGAAGCACTGAAATGATCGGCGACAATGAATGCTTCCGCCCCACAGTCTGCATTGGGTAAATCAAGCAAAGCGTTGACGAACAGGGAATCGCAGGTAGTCGTCTGGCACCCTGGATCATTGAAAGTGATGACGGTGGCACAGTTCGGGTCCACCTGGTCCCTGAAAATTATCGTACCGGTGGATTGTGCAGGATAAGGGCCGAAAGTGGCAAAGGCACCGTAGGTTCCCGAAAGCATGGTGTCTCCCTGGAGGGAAACTGCCGCCCAGCCTGGCGAGGCCAGTGGGATATCCGAATCAATCAGAATATCAACAAAGTAATTCCCCGTCAGGGTATCACACTGCGTTCGGAGCTGCTCGGCATAAATACCGCAGTTGTTGAAGGTTGGGCAATCCGGCGGCAAGAGCACTAAGGTGTCCTGGCAGTTGGCTGAAACAGAATCGGTAAAAATGAGAAACACTTCCTCTCCGTTGGGGAAAGGGCCCAGCGTAGCATCACCAGGGTAAGTACCCCGGGTCCAGTAGGTGCCCTCTGGACTGACCGCCTCCCACTGACCGGGGACGTTAGGATTACCTGACACAAAAATATCTGCGTAATATTGATTCAGGCTATCCTCGCAAAAAGTACCGGTAAGTTCAACGTCAAGTAAACACTGGGCAGTACCGCCGGCGCTGAGTAGCAGGAAAAGGAGTAAGTAAAACTGTCGCATGGGAAGATGATTATCGGGCAGGTTATGCGGAAGACAAACTCTCCCACGCTACAATAATCTGGCAACAATCACAAGCAACCAAGGACAGTTTTATAAATTTGTTGAACATACTTTCAGCAAAAAATCACGTCAAACCCATTAAAACAGGAATACTTTAATCAGCAGCTACCAGAATAATTTAAAACACCTGATTGACAGTTTGTCAATCAGGTGAATCAAATACTCAGGTAAATCGGTAAACAGAAGGTGCTATACCTAAGTCAAAGTGGTTTGGGACTTTTTCACTTGCTATCGAGGCTGCTGATTTCGTTAAAAAGCCTGCTTACGGGTGGGACCCTTCACCCACCCGACGCTAGCTAAGGCTTCGCCT
>JAUIIF010000687.1 GCA_030431945.1 Bacteroidia bacterium
GGCGGCCTCAGCAGCTAAAATTCTGGCAGAGGTCGAAGCAATTAATTACAACACCAAAGTATTCAAGGGCGAACTGGGGGGTAAGCTGAAACTCTCCATCGTTTCTACGGCCAAATACGTGATGCCTTATTTCCTCTCCGGTTTTATGGCACGGCACAAAGGCGTAGACTTGGTGATGGACGTAACCAACAAAATGCAGGTAGTCAATAGCCTCGAACAGAATGAGGTCGATTTCTCGCTGGTTTCGGTGGTGCCAAAGCAACTCCAGCTCAACCGGGTGGAACTGCTGCAGAATAAGCTGTACCTCGTCGGCGGTACGTGCCTGCAACGTAACCCCAAAACCCCCGTCAGAAAAACCCTGGAAAAGTATCCTTTACTTTTTCGCGAACAGGGCTCCGCTACGCGGGATGCGATGGAGCAATTCATCGAGGCCAGGAAAATTCAGACCTTCAAAAAAATGACCCTTACTTCCAATGAGGCGCTGAAGCAAGCCATTGTTGCCGGGCTTGGCTATTCCATTATGCCGCTTATTGGAATAAAAAATGAGTTAAGGAATCAAGATCTGGAGATCATTCCCATGCGTGGATTACCGATCATTACTAATTGGAACCTGGTCTGGCGAAAATCAAAAAAGCTGTCTCCGGTGGCGGAGGCTTACCTGGCTTTTTTGCAAGAGCAGAAGGAAGCGATCATCAAGAATAAATTTGATTGGTTCGAACGCTATACCTAAACGGGAAGACTATTAGCCTACCGTCCATTCCGCACCTTCCTTACCGTCTTTTACGATGATGCCGGCATCGTTCAGGGCATCCCTGAGTTTATCGGACATCGTCCAGTTCTTTTCCGCGCGCGCCTGGGCGCGCAGGTCAAGGACCAGGTCCATCACCTTGCCCAGTGTCTCCCCGCTGGCACCTGCGGCCTCGCCCTCATCCCGCAGGCCGAAAACGTCGAAGAGCAGGGTCCCGAGTCCTTTTTTAAAGTCTTCCAGGGTTTCCTTACTTACTTCCTTCAGGCTCAGTTGGCCACCTTTCAGGGCGTTGATGCGGGAGACGAGTTCAAAGACTTTGGCCAGTGCCTTTGGCGTGTTAAAGTCTTCATCCATTTCCGCGTACGCTGCCGCCAGCCCTTCCGTGAGTTCTTTGCCGACAGTTCCGTTTTGAGCCCCCCCCAGGCCTTCCAGCTCCTGGAGGTTGGCCCAGGCTTCGGTCAGGCGTTGGTAACCCTTTTTGGCAGCTTGCAGCGCCTCGTCCGTCAGGTCCATGGGGCTGCGGTAATGCGTCTGGAGCATGAAAAAGCGGAGCATCATGGGGCTGTAGCTGTCCGTAACGTGGGGGCTGTCACCGGTAAACAACTGCTGGGGGGTGATGGTGTTGCCGTCGGATTTAGACATTTTACGCCCGTTCATCAGCAGCATATTCGTATGCAACCAGTAGCGGGCACCACCGCAACCGCAGCTCCCGGCATTCTGGGCAATTTCATTCTCGTGGTGAGGGAACTTGAGGTCGTTCCCGCCGCCGTGAATGTCAAATTCCTCGCCGAGGTATTTCGTGCTCATGGCCGAACATTCCAGGTGCCAGCCGGGGAAACCTTCCCCCCAGGGGCTGTTCCAGCGCAGAATATGGTCTTCCGTAGCCTTCATCCAGATGGCAAAGTCAGACGGATTTTTTTTGTCGCTCTGGGCTTTCAGCTCCCGGCTTTCCGCCAGCAACTCATCAATCTTACGCCCGGAAAGCTTACCGTATTCATTGCCGTGCTTTTCGTTGAAAGCCGCCACGTCAAAGTACACCGAACCATTGGCTTCGTAGGCCAGGCCGTTGGCGAGAATCTGTTGCACCATCTCAATCTGCTCGATGATGTGTCCGGTTGCCCGTGGTTCGATGTTGGGGGGCAGATTGTTGAACTCCCGCATCATGTCGTGGAACCCGACGGTGTAGCGTTGGGCTACTTCCATTGGCTCCAGTTTGGCCAGCCGGGCCCCCTTACTCATTTTATCTTCTCCTTCATCCGTGAGGTGCCCCACGTCGGTGATGTTACGCACGTAGCGGACTTTAAAGCCCTTGTGCATCAGGTACCGGTAGATAATGTCGAAGCTGGTAAAGGTCCGGCAGTTCCCCAGGTGAACGTCACTGTACACGGTCGGGCCACACACGTAAAGGCCGACATAACCGGCGTGTAGCGGTTCGAAGACTTCCTTCTGGCGGGTAAGGCTGTTGTAGAGCGAAAGGGGATTGGACATGGAATTTGAGTATATGAAAGCGCGAATTTACGGCTTTCCTAATTAGGTCGCCAGGTGCGGGAAAGTTGCGGTAGGGTCGACCTTTAGGTCGACACCCGTCCCCCGCCGTTTACGGCGCTGGCCTACTTGCCGTTTACGGCGTTGGCTTACCCACCACTTACAGCACTGGCCAAACAACCGAATTGCCTTCACCGTCAGCAAGAAAGTCATCCACCCGTGGCGTCCGTTAAAAAGGCGCGGACGCCGGTGCAAAGTAATGTGTACAAGCAAGCTAAGCTCAGCCGCTTTGGTTAGCGCCTGGCGGTGGCCTGGCGCCGTAAACAGACGACCAGAATACCTATAGCTAAGTCAAAGTGGTTTAACTTCGTTGGTCCTGCGGGGAGGGATTTTATCACTTGCTATCGAGGCTGCTGATTTCGTTAAAAAGCTAGCTTAGT
>JAUIIF010000041.1 GCA_030431945.1 Bacteroidia bacterium
CCAAAGCTACCTCTCCGGGCATTTGCCCGGCGCTTACTTTTTGCACCTGGATGATGATCTATCGGGACCAATCATCCCTGGCGTTACCGGTCGGCACCCACTCCCGGATATGAGCGCATTTGCGGGGTTCATCAGTGGGTATGGCCTGACGGAGACAACGCAGGTAGTGGCCTACGATGACAAAGGAGGGGGAATCGCCGCCCGCCTCTGGTGGATGCTCCGGGCCCTCGGTCACGAAGCGGTCGCCGTGCTGGATGGGGGCATCCAGGCCTGGGAAGCAGCAGGGTACGAGCTGGAAAGTGGCCCCAACGATCCGTCGCCTGCAGTAACGATGGTGGCTCCTCACCTCGCTTCCTCGTCATTGGTACGCACCTGCGACCGCGCCCAGGTCAGCCAGCTCGCCCAGGATGCCGGCCAGTGCCTCGTAGATTCGCGTACCGCCCCGCGTTACCGTGGGGAAGAAGAGCCGATTGACCCCATTGCCGGCCATATTCCCGGCGCCATTAACCTACCCTGGCCGGAGAATCTGCGGGACGGAAAATTTAAACCGGTCGCGGAACTGAAAATCCGCTTTGCCGACCTGGTCGACAAAGCGGATCATAATGTTTTTTACTGCGGTTCCGGCGTAACGGCCTGCCACAATATTCTGGCTTATACCCACGCCTTCGGGCAAATTCCCGGGCTGTACCCGGGAAGCTGGAGCGAGTGGATAACCGAGGATGAGCCGGCAGCTTAGCTGAAAAGTGGGCTCGGATACGTGTTTTCCGCGACCAGCAGGGCGAATGCTTCCTGCACTTTCGGCTTGTCTTCCTGGTAGGTGACGCCGTACCATTTGTCATCCGTTACGAGGACCTTCACCTTGGCGGTGCCGGCCTTGATCATGCCGTCCACCAGTTCGGGGATAAGGTATTCCGCGCGGGGGTTGTCCTGGTTGGCCCGGGCAAATTCGGCAAAGCCTTTTTCGATGGTCTCGAAAATGGAGGGGTGGAAGCCCCAGAAATTCATGGAAACCACGGCGTCATCGGCCAGCTCGTACCGGTGGCCATCTTCGCCCAGATAAGATACTTTGGTATCCTCTCCCCGCTGAATTTTCAGCCGCTCGTTGACGTCTTTGAGCAGGAAATCTTCCGCTACTACGGCTACACCACGGTTGACGGTACCGTGGTCGGAAAGCGTACGGTGAAGCACGTACCCGCACATGCTGAACAGGTCTGGTGCCGCCTCGGCAACGAGGAAGGAGGCCATCTGCTGAAACCCTTTCACCCCGTAGTAATCATCGGCGTTAATCACGGCGAAAGGCTCGTTACAGACGTCCTTCGCCACCAGCATCGCGTGGGTGGTCCCCCAGGGCTTTTCGCGTTTGGTATGATCCACGTCGGCAGGGACAAAGCTGTCCATTCCCTGGAAAGCGTAGGCTACTTCAATCTGGTCGCCAAACTTACCGTCAAATTTTTCCCGGAAGGGCGCTTCGATATCTTTGCGAATGACGAAGACCACCTTGCCGAATCCGGCACGGATGGCATCGTAAATGGAGTACTCGATGATGCCCTCTTCACTGGGGCCGACGCCGTCGATTTGCTTGAGGCCGCCATAACGGCTGCCCATGCCTGCGGCTAGGATGACTAAAGTTGGTTTGGTCACTGGATGTTTATGGTTTAAGATGAAGGAAGTTTCAGAAAGTGCAATGTAACGGGAATAAGGTGTTTTCCGCATATGCCTTCCCTTATTCTATCATGAAACCGGGCAATTTGTTCATTTATCTCCGGAACAAGTTGCTTTCCTCCGGCAGCTCTTTCGGGCAGGAGGTGCCAATCAGGACAGCCCTGCCTGAGCTGAAAGATACTTTTGCCGGCCTGGCCAGGGAGTAGTCGGAGGCAATAATTATGACCTTGTTTCCCCTCCGTTCCGGAACTTTTCTGCTTCACGGTCCGCCCACCAGAAACAAAAGCTGTACGCCCCCAGCAACCCTGCCATACCGACGCCGAAAGCCAGCACAATCAACCAGTTTGTGGTTGTTTCCAGCTGTGGGAAAAAGTTGATAACCACCAGCAGGTTGAGGGTGATTAATAAGGCAGCGAGCAGGATGCTCGCAATGAAAATGCCGCGTCCCAGCTGCAGGCCCCGGGGTCTGCTTTTGAAAAAAGCAATACGGAGAAAGCGCCGGTAAAGATTATTCTGCGGGTCGATCCGGCGTAATTCACGGCCTACGTGAATGCCGATTTCGTACTGTTCCAGCCGGTAGGCCGAAGTGGCTTTCTGAAAGAGCAGGTACTGAAACACATCCCCCTCCATTCGTTCTACGGCCTGGATATTGCGTTGGATGCATTGCTCTATCACCAGGTCAACCATCAGCTGGTGCTGGCGGTAGGCACCGGTATTGAACAGGGCGTCAACGTAGTAAACGGTCAGGGCAAAATTTTCGTAAGCATCCAACCGGCCAATTTCTGCTTCCCGTTCCTCGTACATCCGGATGATGCGCTGATAATCGCGCGGATCCACTTCGGAGAGGTGGCGGAAAGTCTGGGAATAATGATGAGCTTGCACAATAGGCTAAAGATAAAAACCAGCTGGGGGGTTGCGAAAAGGCGCCTGGTTTTTTGTCACCGGTGCGTTAGATTTTTTTGGCGCGCCCGCCGGTGCAGGGCAACGTTAGAGGTCACGCCGGTTCAGGCTTTCCACGGCGTGCCTGGCGGCCCGGGCGGTCAGGGCCAGGTAGGTCAGGCTGGGGTTGACGCAGCTGGCACTCGTCATCGCCGCTCCGTCAGTGACGTAGAGATTTTGGCAGTTCCATACCTGGTTGTGCTTGTTGAGGACACTCGTTTTGGGGTCGCGGCCCATCCGGGCCGACCCCATCTCGTGAATGGAAAACCCGGGGTACACTTCCCGTTCGAAGGGCGTAATGTTTTTTGCTCCGGCGGCCTCCAGCATTTCCATGGCGTAGGTTTTCATGTCCTTACGCATGGCTTTTTCGTTTTCGCCGAAGGCTACGTCCATGATCAGGGTCGGAAGGCCATCAACGTCCAGCTGGTCGTAATTCAGGCTGATGCGGTTTTCGGGGTTAGGGAGGGCTTCTCCGAAGCCGGTCATGCCAATGCTCCAGCCGCCAGGCTGGGTAAGGGCGGCTTTCAGGTCGGGCCCGGGGGCTACGGCGAGTTCTTTGACGACGTGGTACCACCCGGACCGGCTACCGCCGCCCTGGTAGCCAAACCCCCGCAAGTAGTCCCGCTTACTGCTGCGGTCTCCGAGGTTGACGAAACGGGGAATGTAGAAACCATTGGGCCGCCGGCCTTTATAGTATTTATCCTCCATGCCTTCCATACTGCCGTTGGCTCCTACGCTGTGGTGATGGTCCATGATGTTTCGTCCCACCTGATCACTGTCGTTCCCCAGCCCGTTGGGCTGGGCGGTTGACTTACTGGCCAGCAGAATGGCCGCAGAATTCAGCGCGGAGGCACAAAGGAAAATGACGCCTGAGGTGTAGAACTCCGTTTCTTCGTTGGTGGCCGTCAGCTTTACCCGTACCCCGGCGGCTCTTTGCCGGTCGGCGTCATAAATAATTTCCCGTACTGCTGCTCCGTTGAGCAGGGTCATGTTGCCCGTTGCCTCCGCTACCGGTAACGGCCCCGAATTACTGCTGTAATACCCGCCGTAAGGGCAACCCCGGCGACAACGGTTGCGGTACTGGCAATTGCCACGGGTGCCCAGGTTAACCTGAGGGTCATAAGCCGTAAGGTGGGCGGCCCGCCCTTCGGATACCCGCCGGTTGGGGAAGGCGGCGTGCACGCGGTCGCGCAGCAACGCTTCGGCACAGTTCAGCTCCATGGGTGGCTGAAAGGGACCGTCCGGGAAGTGGGCCAGCCCCTCCGCCCGGCCGCTTACCCCCACGAAACGGGTAACGTAATCGTACCAGGGCTTAAGGTCCCGGTACCGGATGGGCCAGTCTATACCCACGCCTTCCCGGGCGTTGGCGGTAAAGTCAAGGTCGCTGAGCTGGTAACACTGCCGCCCCCACACCAGGCTGCGACCGCCGGTTTGGTAAGCCCGGATCCAGTCGAAGCGCCGTTTCTCCACGTAGGGATGATCACTGTCCTTGGTGAAGTGGTGGATGCCGCTTTGCTCCATGATGTAGCCTTTCCGGCTCAGGTACGGGTAATCCTTTTTTTGCACTGCTTCGGGGATCCGGTCCTGGTGCGGAAGTTCCCATTTTTCCAGATTAGCCGTAGGGTAATCCCCGTGTTCGATGTGGCGGCCACGCTCCAGTACCAGGGTCTTCAGGCCCTGGCGGCAGAGTTCCATTGCGGCCATACCGCCGCTGATGCCCGTGCCGATGACGATGGCATCGTAGGTGTTAGCTTTTTTCCCTTGCATAGACGAGCAAGGTAAGCATTACCGCTTGCCTACGGCAAGCAATGGTAAGAAAAGTAAGGGCAAACGCAAACTCGCTTAGCAGGGCCTTCGCGCCTCGGCCGCAACAGGAGAAACGACTTGATGCTGTTCCGGGGTGCTTCGCGGTCGTCCGCCGAGAGGAGGCTTTGCTGAGGTTGGGAACCCGTCTCTCGGCGGACGAGTCAGCTCCTCGCGTCGCGCCTCGGCCGACGAGTGACTTTGCGGTAGCCCTGAAGAAAAGTAAGGACGGTTGCCAGAAGATGGAGTGCCGTGCCGCCAGAGCCAGCGGCAAATCGGACAGTTACTGAATTGACGTTGTTAAACGGCCGCCCCTTCCATGGCCTCAATCAATCCGGTGAAAATGGCGCGCCCGTCGGTGTTCCCAACCAGGGCTTCGCTGGCACGTTCCGGGTGGGGCATCATACCGAACACATTCCGCCCGGCATTACAGATGCCGGCAATGTTCTCTACGCTGCCGTTGATGTTCGCTTCCGGACTTGCCTCGCCGGTGCCATCCGTATAGCGGAAGAGGACCTGGTTATTGGCATTCAGGCTGGCAATGGTTTCCTCGTCCGCGTAGTAGCGACCTTCGGCGTGGGCAATCGGAATATTGATAATCTGCCCTTCCTGCAGGTGGCTGGTGACGGCAGATTGGCTGGTTTCCGTGCGGAGGTAGCAGTTTTTGGCGATGAACTTCTGATCGCGGTTACGCAGCAGGGCGCCGGGCAACAGGTGCGCCTCGCAGAGAATCTGGAAACCATTACAAATGCCAAATACGTAGCCACCCCGGTTGGCAAAATCGATGACCGACTTCATAATGGGGCTGAAACGAGCAACGGCGCCGGCGCGCACGTAATCCCCGTAGCTGAAGCCACCCGGAACAATAATGCAATCGTCCGTAGTGAAATCGTCCAGGGCGTGTTCATCTTTATGCCACAGTTTCACCGTCTCCCGGCCCATTACGGTGCCGAGTACGTGCATCATGTCGTCATCACAGTTACTGCCGGGGAAGAGGATTACGCCGAATTTCATCGTAGGATGGGGTTGGTAAGGCGCAAAGGTAATTCTCCCGGAGGTATTATGGGCGCGGGCGCGGGTGCAAGGGACTGTTTTTTTAAGGAGCCGGGAACGACCAGGCAAGAACCCCGCGGGCAAATAGGCGTGTCTCGGCGTCTCCGCAGTGGCCGTCCGGCTACCGGACGTACAAGATCCGTTCCACCGTGTCACCCTTTTTCGCAGCCTTAGCCATGCCGTGAAGCGCCAGACCAATCAGGGGCAGGAAAATGGCCAGGTTGGTGGTCAGGCCCAGGTCAGCCAAGCCGATCCACAGGCCCAAGAGTCCCGGATTGTGCCCTTCAACGGTGTAATAGTTACCTCTTTGCGCTTCGAGCAGGAAGTAAATGACGCCACCGAACAAGAGGGCAATTACCAGCAGTGCAGTGCCGGGCCGGGCTACTTTTTTCAGTAAGCTGATCTGTTTTACCTCGTGGGTGTTTCGCTGGGTGTTTTCCCGTAGATAATTGAAGATCTCCCGACGTAACTTTTCCTTCGATACGATGATTTTATCTTCCGTCTTTTTTCCGTAGTGCAGGCTCAGGGCCGGTTCGTCTTCCTTGAATTCGACGTAGCGGAGATAACTTTCGGGGACGCCCAAAAAAGCAGGATCAAGCTGGCCTTTCTCCAGTTGTTGGCGGATGCGGAAAATGTCTTCCTCCCGGGTTTTCAGGCGGTAGATCTTTTCTGCATGGCAGACAATGAAGGTATGTTCTTCCGGGGCACGGTTCACCCAGTACTTCATAGCGCAGGTTTTACGGTAGGATAAAGATAGTTCCTCACGGCTCTTTACCCCCTTTTTGCACCGGCGGCCGCGCCCGGTCTCATAACGGCAAAACCATCTCCACCTATGACCGGCAGTCCGACCAAACCAAGAGACAAACTTCCATCCTTACCCGAATTTGATCAGGTCCAGCAGGTCATCTGCGGTCAGGCTGGCGCTCTGTTCCGTTCCCGCCAGCAGGCTGTCGGCCAGGTCCCGCTTCTGGTGGTGCAGTTCGACGATTTTCTCTTCGATGGTGTTTTCACTTACGAAACGATAGACCGTAACCGGACGTTGCTGGCCGATCCGGTGCGCCCGGTCACTGGCCTGATCTTCCACTGCGGGGTTCCACCACGGGTCGAGGTGGATAACGTAGTCTGCTGCCGTCAGGGTCAGGCCCGTACCACCGGCCTTGAGGCTGATGAGGAAGACATCGCCCTCACCACGCTGGAAGGCCTGAACGGCCTCGTCGCGTTTTTTGCCGGGGGTACTGCCGTCGAGGTACTGGTATTCGATGCCTTCTTCAATAACCCAGTTTTCAACCAGCTTGAGGTGGCGTACGAACTGGGAAAAAATAAGGGCTTTGTGGCCGGTTTCGCGAATTTCGCGGATGGTTTCTGCCAGCAACTCCAGCTTGCTGCTGCCAATATCGACACTCGGGTCGACCATTTGCGGATGGCAGGCTGCCTGCCGCAACTTCATCAGTTGGGCGAGAATCTGGAAGCGCCGGTTCTGGCCATCGCTTTCGTCGATGCTTTCCAGGGCCCGCTGGCGCAGGGCCTCGTAAAAGGCCCGTTCCTGGGCGGAGAGCTCCACCGTGAGGGTAACTTCTGTTTTTGGTGGCAATTCTTCCAGTACTTCCTCTTTGCGCCGGCGCAGAATAAAGGGCTGGATAAGCCTGCGGAGCTGCTGGCGCCGCTCGTTATCATTGTTCTTCGTGATGGGGATGGTGTACTTCTCGTTGAACCGTTGAAAACCTCCGAGTAGCCCCGGGTTCAGGAACTGGAAGAGGTTCCAGAGCTCCCCGAGGTGGTTTTCGATGGGGGTACCGGTGGTGGCTACCCGGAAATCGCCCTGCAGGCTCATCGCTACCTGGCTGCGCTTCGTTCCCCGGTTCTTGATGGCCTGGGCCTCGTCAAGGATGATGGTCCCGAAACGCTTGGCGGCCAGGGCTTCCCCTTCAAAGGGAAGCAAGCCGTAGCTGACCACCAGCATATCGTAAGGGCCGACGGACTCGATCATTTCCTGACGATCTCCCTGGCCGAGGAGTACGGGGTTGAGGGTGGGGGCAAATTTTGCGGCTTCCCGGACCCAGTTACGCGTTACTGACGCCGGCGCAATGACCAGGGCCGGCCCCAGTTCGGCCCGGGCCTGCAGCATGGCCAGTCCCTGGATGGTCTTACCGAGGCCCATATCATCGGCCAGGCAGGCCCCCACGCCCCAGTCTGCCAAACGCATCAGCCAGCGGAAACCGTCGAGCTGGTAAGGCCGGAGTTCGGCCCGGAAGGTGGAGGGGACGCGGGCGATGGTCCGGTTAACGTTCTGAATCCGCTGCAGGCTTTCCCGCCAGGCGATATCTGCCTCGAAGCTGCCGAGCTGGTCTGCGACATCGTCCAGGATGCCGGCCGCCAGCGGGTGTAACTGCAAACCGTCCTTGCCGGTACTCAGCAGCCCCTCCATTTCCCGCAACTTGCGCCGCAGGTTTTCCGTGAGGGCTACGTACTGGCCTTCGCTGAGTTGGATGAATTTGCTCTGTTCGTTGTCGGCGACTTTTTCCATCAACTCCCGGAAGTTGATGACCTGATTGTCGTCCACCTGAAGTTGCCCTTCCACGTCAAACCAACCGGCTTTTTCTTTGACGCCGAGGTTGAGGTCGCTGAAGTCGACGCTGCCCACCAGGCGAATGCGTTCGCCACGGGGGTGCTCCAGTACAATCTTATCCAGGGCGCGCTGTGGCTGTAGTTCCAGCAAGATGCTCAGGCAGTCTTCAATTTCGTCGACCTGCCATTCGTAGTCCCGGTGCACAATCTTCTGCAGGGTCGGGCAGGCCAGGATGACCATTTCGGCAGCTTCGATTTCGTCGGCCAGTTTTCGTTCGGCCATCCTGCGGTGGCCATCTGAATCACCGATGACCTTGTTGCGGCCTTTTCCAGGCTTAAAGTACTGGTCTTCTTCTGCCAGTGGCCGGACGAAGAACTCGACCTTGAACGTCTCACCAATTGGCAGGAGGTGGACGAAGGTCCGCTGGTCAGCTTTGGTTTCGTCAACGTCGTCAATCACCCCATTCAGGGTGCTTTGTACTTCCACGATTTTGCTCAGGTTACGACTTACCTCCTGGAGCCGGTGGCGCGCACGCTTGGGAATTTCCAGGCCCCCGCCGATTTGCCGGTGGATGCTGTCGTGGCTGTCGTTTACCTCAATCACCTGGTAGCGCGTCGGTGTTTCCTTGACGACCTGTACCCCGGTGCCGCTGAATTCCTGCGCAAAGCGCAGGTAGAGGCGGTTGTCGCCTTCCTCGATCAGCAACTGTGGGTTGCGGCGGACCAGGTCAACCCCTACTGCTGGGTTTTGGAGCAGGTAGAGGTTGGGGTGGCCAACGAGTGCAAGCAGAGCATCCTCGTAGCGGATGCGGTAATGGCCGTTGGGGTGGTATTTGCTGAAATCCTCTTCAATGGACTGCGCTACGGACACATCCTGTGGAGTCATGCCCGCAACTTCTCCCTGTTTAACGCGCTTAAGGGCCACTTTGCGGCCTTTGGACCAGGAGCCGTTTTTAGCCAGGGTTTGCTCACGTGGCTCCAGTTCTTTCTTTTCAAAATCAACAAACCAGACAAAGCGGGCGGTTTTTTTTGCGCGCTTTTCGGCCCGTTGTTCCTGATTGCCCATGGTCGCCAGTACTTCCAGGGCACGTTCCCAGGGCTCAATCCGCGGCATGGCATCGGCCAGGCTGAAGATGTGTAAATCCTTGCTCAAGGACTCGGCCCGCTTACTGAAGGCCTGGCGGGCTTCCTGGTTAGGGTGGCGGCTGGCCAAAACCCGGGTAAGTTCCATTTCTACCCAGGCGTAGCCATTCGTCTGGGCTTTATCCCGCAGCTGGTCCAGCTGCTCGATGTATTCCGGAGCGACGGGCTTGGTGGAGCTGTCGGTCCACATCCGGTACAAGGCCTGGAAGGTAAGGGTGAAGGCGTTGGCTTCCATGCGTAACAAGCCGTCGTCAGCGACCAGCTGCCCGTGCTCATCGTTGCGGAGGTAAGCGAACAGGGACCGGAGGACCAAATAAGTTCCCCCGAGGCGGAGGTTATGGGTCGGGTCAATATTTTCCAGATGATGGCCGATGGTCTCAGCGTTCTTCACGCCGCCGTGGCG
The DNA here is from genome assembly GCA_030431945.1 of Bacteroidia bacterium. Lineage (GTDB taxonomy): Bacteria > Bacteroidota > Bacteroidia > Chitinophagales > Saprospiraceae > Neolewinella. The sequence continues at coordinate 9,569 of JAUIIF010000041.1, forward strand.
GAGTAAGGACAACAGGTAGAGGTATCCGGCCAGATGGGCCGGGAATTTGTCTTCGTATTCCCGTTGGTAACCTTTACGGACGTCCGCAATCAGCGCCAGGGCACCTTCATCATCATCGCGTAAGACGTGGTAGATCAGACTGATGGCCGCTTGTCGCCATTCTTCGGTTTCCAAATCCCCCCAAAGCCGGAGCCGGCTCCAGGCTCCCTGGAGGACGAAGGCTTCGGTGAGGAGTTCCCGTAATCGCCCGGCATCATTATTCCGGATCCGCTCGTGCTGCTCCAGGAATTCGATGAGGGGGTCGAGGGGTTCCAGGTTAGCGATGGCTTTCCGGAAGGCATTGTGAATATTGATTTCCTGCCAGGCGGGTAATAAATGTTCCACCCAGCGGGCGTCGAATTCTGCGAACAACGGATCGATAAAGATGCCCGTTTTCGCCTGGTCAGGATAAAAAGTTTCCGTTTCCCGTTGTAGCCGGTCGAAGCCGGCTTCATTCTGGAGGTAGAACGCGATGCGGATTTCCCGCATGAGGGCGAAGGGGCTGGAGGGTTGCCAGTATGTTTTGTAAGGCAATTCCCGGCGGACTTCGTTGAGGAGGTGTTCGAAGTCGGGGCGGCGGTGGGCGCGCCGCATGACGGCTTCGCTCAGCGCCGGATTGATTCTCCAGGTTCTTTCGTCGTGACGATCCGCGACCTTAAGGCCGTGCAATTTATGTACGATTTCCTCGGTGGCAGCGTGCGTAAACCGACTTTCACCCGCCGGAGGCGCCAGCCCGATTTTATTCAGGAGGCGGGAAAGATCCAACACTGACTTTTCCTCATACACAATGCTCATGGCGGTGGCTACATCGCGCTCGGTGGGGGAAAGACTATTCCAGGTATCTCGGAAAATTCCGTTCATTCGGTGGGGATTATTAGCTAAGCTGCTACCGCAAGGCGGTAACCCTTTCTAAAGGCTTGGCGTATCCCGTTAGTTGTATCCGGTGTCGATTTTTTTCCGCTTGTTACAACACGCTGTACTGGAGGAAGTCGGCTTTTTCCGGATAGTCGGTCGTATAGTGGAGGCCACGGCTTTCGTGGCGCAGGTTGGCGGCTTTCGTTACCAGGTAACCTACCGTGATGAGGTTTCGCAGTTCACAGAGCTGCGTACTGACCAGGCTGTTCTTGTACAGGTCTTCAGTTTCGGTAGAAAGCAATTCCAGTCGTTTACGGGCTCGTTCGAGTCGTTTGTTGCTGCGGACGATACCGACGTAGCTGGACATTACTTCCTTCAACTCTTTGGTACTCTGCGTAATCAACACCTGCTCGTCCGGCTTGGCAGTAGCTGTCCGGTTCCAACTGGGAATGTCTTCCCGCATCGCGGCATTGTCAATATTTGCTGCAACCGAGTGGGCAATGCGGTGGCCAAAAACCAAAGCCTCCAGCAAACTATTGCTGGCCAGCCGGTTTGCGCCGTGGAGACCGGTGCTGGTGCATTCACCGCAGGCATACAGCTGATTAACGGAAGTTTTTCCGTATTCGTCCACCTTTACCCCACCACACATATAGTGGCAGGCCGGACAAACGGGGATTAAATCTTTTTTAGGGTTGATGCCGATGCTCAGGCATTTTTCGTGAATCGTCGGGAAGTGCTTAATGAAGTGTTCTTCGTCAATGTGGGTACAATCAAGACACATGTACTCCAGGCCGGCCAACTTCATTTCGTTGTCGATGGCCCGGGCAACGATGTCACGCGGAGCCAGGGACCCGCGGGGGTCATAATCGTGCATAAACTCGGTGCCGTCCGGACGCTTTAAAATGGCGCCTTCTCCCCGCACGGCCTCACTCACCAGGAAGGCCTGAGGGTCGAGGCCCGGATTGTAGAGGGCCGTAGGGTGAAACTGGACGAACTCCATGTTCTCGAGGTGGACCTTGGCCCGGTAGGCCATGGCGATGCCATCTCCGGTAGCGATGACCGGGTTGGTGGTGCTACGGTAAATCTGACCGTTGCCGCCGGCGGCAAGTACCGTGTTTTTTGCCAGAATTTTATCGATTTCTCCCGTTTGCCGATTCAGGACATAGCAGCCGTAGCAGGTGATGTCCGGCGTGAGTTTAGTAACGATGTAGCCGAGATGGTGCTGCGTCAGCAGGTCGAGGGCAAAGTAGTGTTCATGTACCACTAGGTTATCAAGCGTTGCTGCTTTGGCGCTGAGGGCCCGCTGAATTTCCCAACCCGTCAGGTCCTTATAGTGCAGGATTCGGTTTTCTGAGTGCCCGCCTTCGCGACCGAGATCATACTTCTTGAATTGGTCCGTATCAAACCGGGTGCCCCACTCAATAATTTCTTCGACCCGAACGGGACCTTCTTCCACCACAATGCGCACGATCTGTTCGTCACAGAGCCCGGCGCCTGCATCCAGGGTGTCGGCAATATGCTTTTCGTAGTTGTCGGAGCCATGATCCCAAACGGCGGCCACCCCTCCCTGGGCGTAGCTCGTATTGCTTTCTCTTTCGTTCACTTTGGTGAGAACGTCAATTTTGAGGTCGGGGCGCAAAAGCGCCAGTTTAATACCGGTACTTAGTCCGGCGATACCGGAACCGATGATGAGGACGTCTGTTTGCATGGTCGTAAGGTCGAGGCTTGGTTTAAGGGCTAAAGTAAGTTGTTCTCACGTAATGACCAGGGTATGGGGTCCTTGAGTTCCATACGTAAGTCTTCCGGCAAGGCCCGGTATTGTAAAAACTCCTGCTTCAGCAACGCTGTTATTTGGTGCGGCTCCAGTTTCAGGTTATTCGTCGGAATAACAATGGGGGTGCCGTGTCGCTTTAGGTTAGACCGCAGTCCCCACCGTTGCAGCAGCCCCTTTGCCCTTTGGAGGAATCGCTCAGGGTCAGTTACGCCAATTACCACAAAGTGGTTCCCGGCAATAACCTTGGCATCAATGGTTGTTACCTCATCCCACGGAATGGTACGGTGCTGAGGAGAGGTTTTGTCGTGAATACCCACAGTATTGATCGTCAATCCTTCTTCCTTCTGGCTGGCCTGACGAAACAACTGAAAAGCCCCCAATGCGAACAAAACGGCATTTATCCCCATCGCCAGTAAAACGAAAGGACGGAGGTCCGGGATAAACAAACTGTCGGCCTGCAGCAGTACCGGCAGACTCAGCAGGAACAAAAAAGTACAAACGGCGGCCAGGGCATAAAGCCGGGTTTTATTCTGGGGGATTCGGTACGGATATTCCATCAAAAGGATAAACGGAGCAGTTTCCGACTTGGTTGTTAAGTTAACACTTTACCCGGCTGGCTTATTTTATTGAAGACAACGGATGAAGGCGGTAAGAAAGCGATTGCCCTACGTCACGGTTCCGACTTTAGCCGGGATAATGTAGGTTTGTAGAAATAATGTACCTAAGCCGGAGGGAGCGGGGAAAATCAGAGCACCGTTAGCGTGGCTCCCGGTGCGGCAAAAAAACGTCAGCAACGCCTGCTGGCTGGCAAGGCTTTTTAACGAAGTCAGTAACCACGATGGCTAATGAAAAAATCCCCCATTACTTTTACTTAGGTATAACTGTCCTGCGGGCCAAACCTTTCAACCGTTACCCCCTTTGTCTTCCTCGCTGAAATACATCATCTATCTACTTGCTTTGCACCTCGCCCTGGGGGTAATGGCCTATTTTCTCTTTGCGGGAGATGGCATCTATGTTCTTGCCGCAGAGTTGTTGCTGCTGCTTTCCGCCTACTTTGCCTTTCGCATCTACCGCTCCATTTTGTCTCCCTTACAATTACTAGCCCGGGGGGCCGCAGCCCTGGAGGATCAGGATTTCTCCGTTAAATTAATGCCTACCGGAAGTCTGGAAATGGATCGTATCGGTAAAGTATACAACCGGATGATTGATCAGCTAAGGCAGGAGCGGGTAAGCAGCCGGCAACAAGAAGCCTTTCTGGACCGGCTCCTGGATGCGGCGGAGCTGGGCGTGGTCATCCTGGATTACGACGGTGCCGTGAGTAGTATGAACAATTGGATGGAGAGGCAATGCCGTGACGTGGCGGGCTTTCGCGCCGCCGTTCTTGACCCCGCATTGCACCTGCGTAAGCGCCCGCAAACCCTACCGGAAAGCAACGGGGAAAAGCCTGCCTGGTCTAGCGACCAGCTGCTGCTGGGCCCGGCAAACCGACGGTACCACGTGGAGGTATCCACGTTCGTTGACCGGGGTTTTGAACGAGGATTTCTGATTTTTCAGGACGTTACGACGGAACTTTTAGCCGCAGAAAAAGATGCCTACGGGAAGGTGATCCGAATGATGGCACACGAAGTAAATAACTCTAATGCCGCCATTATTTCGGTACTGCGTTCCTTGCTGGAAGCGGCGGAGGACGAAGAAGAAGGCCTTAGGAAATTAATCACCGACTACTTGCCGGTGGTGATTAACCGGTCGGAGAACATGACAACTTTCATGCGCAATTTTGCGCGGGTCGTCCGCCTGCCCGCACCGGACCGGCAACGAACCGACCTTAACGCCCTGCTGCGCCGCACCGGCGAAGTGATGGATACGGTGCTGGCCAAAGACAACATCAGGCTGGAATATGCCTTAACCGCAGCTGAAGTTACGGTGCTGGCCGATGCTGCCCAGCTCGAACAAGTCGTCGTCAATGCCCTCACTAATGCCCGCGAAAGCATTGGTCGTAACGGTAGTATCCGAATATCTTCAACGGCTTTTCCTCACGGTTTTGTTATTGCCGATAACGGTCCGGGAATCCTGCCGGAAGCGACGGGCAATCTCTTCACGCCGTTTTTCAGTACCAAGCCAACCGGACAGGGCGTCGGGCTGACCCTGAGCCGGGATATT